>JABFVP010000679.1 GCA_013362725.1 Cupriavidus sp. | reverse complement strand
GGCGGGTCTCCAACCCTTCTTCAGGAGAACGCAATGCAAGACAAACCCCATCCCCAGCACGAAACCATCTTCATCGGCATTCCGGCGGAAACCCTCGAATCGCTCGACCGCATCCAGGCCGGCCTGGGCAGCGTCCTGTCACTTTTGGAAGTGGAAAGCGAACGGTCCGAGGGATGCCACGGCGTTCATTGCCTGCTGGCGATGATCAAGATGCAGGTGGATCAGATGGCCGAGGCGTTGCATCCCGAGGCTGAGTCGTTATGACACCCGGCCTTCCGTCTCTGCCCCTGCCGCAGCTCCGTCCTCGCGCAACCAGACGATAAACTCCGCGCCCTGCCCGACCGTACTTTCCACGGTAATACGGCCACCATAGCGCTCGACCAGCGCATAGCTGATGGACAGGCCAAGTCCGGTGCCCATCTGCTTCTTGGTGGTGAAAAACGGATTGAACAGGTTGGGCAGGTCTTCCGCGCGGATGCCGCGGCCGGTATCGCGCACATGCAGCGTCACGCCTTGTCCGCCCCAGTCGCGCGTGGCCAGGGTCAGGGTGCCGCCGTCCGGCATGGCATGGATGGCATTGGTCAGCAGGTTGACGATGACCTGCTGCAGTTCGCTGCGGCTGATGCGCACCCGCCGCGTGGCGGTGAAGGCCAGTTCGACCCGGATGGCCGCATCCTTCAGCATATGGCGGACCAGGTCGACGCAGCCGCCAGCGACCTCGCCGACGTCCAGGCGCTCGGTATTGCCGGCGTATGCCTCGGGCCGGACAAACTGCAGCAGCCGGTTGGTCAGCAAATAGATGCGCCGCACCTGCTCGTCGATCAGCCGCAATTCATGCCGGACCGGCTCCGCCGCCGCGCCGAGGATATCGCGGGCCACGTCCAGGTTGCCCTGGATCACCGCGATCGGATTGTTGATCTCATGGGCCACGCCCGCGGTCAGCTGCCCGGCCAGCGCAAGCTTTTCCGAGGTAATCAGTTGTTGCCGCGTGGCGCGCAGCACCGCGTTCGCATCTTCCAGTTCGCGGGTCCGCTCGGCGACCTTGCGGTCGAGCGCGTCGCCCCAGTCCCTGAGTTCGGCATTGCGCTGCTGCAGGTTCGACAGCAGCTGGTCGAACTGGCGGGCAAGCTGGCCCAGTTCATCCTCGCTGCGCACCGGGCCGACGCGCGCATCATCGTTTCCGGCCTTGAGCGCGCGCATGGTGCCGACCATGCGCGTCATCGGCATGAACACGCGCCTGGCCCACAGCAGCGAGAACAGCGCGCCCGCCACGGCCAGCAGCACGAACAGGCCCACCAGCACGCCCAGTGCCAGGTTCTTGGCCTGGCTGATGGGCCTGGCCAGGTAGCCGACGTAGAGCATGCCGATGCGCTGGCCGCGGCTGTCGACGATGGGCTCATAGGCGCTCATGTAGCGGTCGTTGACGACGAAGGCCAGGTCCAGCCATTTTTCGCCGCGCAGTAGCACCTGGTCGCGCACCTCGCGCGAGACGCGCGTGCCCAGGGCGCGCTCGCCATGGAACAGCCGCACGTTGGTGGCGATGCGGG
This sequence comes from Cupriavidus sp., assembly GCA_013362725.1. Classification (GTDB taxonomy): domain Bacteria; phylum Pseudomonadota; class Gammaproteobacteria; order Burkholderiales; family Burkholderiaceae; genus Cupriavidus. Next base: position 2,870 of record JABFVP010000679.1, on the reverse strand, counting down.
TGTCGTCCAGGAACAGGGTGGCCGTGCCCTGGCTGCCGCGGGGCAGAGATTCGGGCTGGTAGACCAGTGCGTTGATGGTGTCGATAAAGCCGAGGTTGTGGTTCAGCAGCGTGCCGCCGTGCAGGACGGCCACCAGCTTGCCCGCGGCATCGAACACCGGGGCGGCCGCGTGCACCACCATGCCGCGGGTCTCGATGGTGCGGTCGGTCGGGGCCGCATTGGCGGTGGCGCGCAGCGTGACCGGGGCGCGCCGGGCAAGGTCGGCAGAGACGGCGGCCAGCTGTGCGGCGGACCAGGCGTCGGTAGCGGCATCAGCGCGGCCAGCCGCAGCGCTAGCCACCACGCGCCAGGCGGCGGCGTCCGTAGCCGCTGCATCAGCCGGCGCAGCGGCAAGCAGCCGTCCGTTGGGATCGAGCAATTGCAGGAAGTCGAGGCCGTGCGTGCGCCGCGCCTGCGCCAGGATGCCGGGCATGGCGCTGCCGCGGCCAAGCCCGTCCACCAGCGCGTGCGACCGCGCCTCCTGCAGGACCCGGTCCTTCACGCCGCCGACCATGTGCTCGAAATACTCGTGGGCGACCAGCAGGTCGCTGTTGACCTTGTAGGCCAGCAACGCCTGGAAGGTGCGGTTGCCCCACAGCGCCATGAGCAGCAGCAACGCGACCAGCGCCACCAGCAAGGGTGCGATCACGATCGACACCAGCTTGGCGCGCAGCGACGCGCGATAGCGGCGCACCCACCCGCCCGGGTCAAGCGTGGTCAAGGACGCAGCCCCCACTGCAGGCACTTGCGGTCCAGCGTGCGCCGCGAAATGCCGAGCCGGCGCGCCGCTTCGGCGCGGTTGCCGCCCTCGGACGCCAGCACCTGCAGGATGTGCCGGCGCTCCACCGATTCCAGCAGCACGGCGTCGTCGGCCGGCGCATGGTCATCGGCTGCGCCGGCCTGCGCGGCCGGCGCGGGTTCGCCATGCGCCAGCAGCTCGACCGGGTACTCGCCCAGGATCAGGGCCCGCTCCACCAGGTTGCGCAACTCGCGCGCATTGCCGGGCCAGTCATAGGCCTCGAGCAGGCGCACCAGCGAGGGCGACAGCGGCACCACGGGCAGCCCCAGCTGCGCGGACAACTGCTCGGAGAAATGCCCGGCCAGCGGCACGATGTCTTCCGGCCGCGTGCGCAGCGGCGGGATCGCGATCGAAACCACGTCGAGCCGGTAATACAGGTCCTGGCGGAAGCGACCGGCCGCCACCTCTTGGGCCAGGTTGCGGTTGCAGGCCGCGACGATGCGCACGTCCACCACCATCTCGCGCTCGGTGCCGAGCGGGCGGATGCGCCGGTCCTCGATCACGCGCAGCAGCTTGGCCTGCATCGGCAGCGGCAGTTCGGAGATCTCGTCCAGGAACAGCGTGCCGCCGTCGGCATAGAGGAACAGGCCATGGCGCGCACCGGCGGCGCCGGTGAAGGCGCCGCGGGCGTGGCCGAACAGTTCGCTTTCGATCAGCTCCGGCGCCATCGCGCCGCAGTTCAGCGGCACGAACTGGCCCTGCCGTCCGCTCAAGCGGTGCAGTTCGCGCGCCACCACTTCCTTGCCGGTGCCGGACTCGCCCGTGACCAGCACCGTCGATGGCATCGGCGCGACGCGCGCGACCAGCGCCATCACCTTGCGCATGGCCTCGGAATTGCCGACCACATGCTTGTGGATGGTGTACTGGTCCAGCTCGCGGCGCAGCAGGTAGTTCTCGCGCGCCAGGCGCGCACGGTCGAAGCAGCGCCGGATCGCATTGAGCATCTGGTCGACGCGGAACGGCTTGACGATGAAATCCGCCGCGCCCGAGCGCAACGCCTCGATGGCCGTCTCCATGTCGGCGAAGGCGGTCATCAGGATCACGTCGGCGGGGTTGCCGGCGGCGCGCAGCGCCTTGAGCCATTCCACGCCGCTGGCGCCCGGCAGCGCCACGTCGAGCAGGATCAGGTCGACATGGCGCTGCTCCAGCAGCGCCGCGCCGGCTTCGGCGCTGTCGGCGGTCAGCACGGCATCGACCTTGCCTTCGAGCGCGCGCGACAGGAACGAACGCATGCCGGCTTCGTCGTCCACCACCAGGATGGTGCGGCGCTGCCAGTGGTCGGTATCGGCAGCATTGCTTTGTCGTTCGCTCATCACTTTGCTTGTTGCGGGGCGGAAAGGCGGAGAGTGGGAGAGTCTAGCGACAGTGGGCACCACCGCTGTATTGGGAGTTAAACCGAGCCCGACCCGGCCAACCCCCAGCGGGTGGACATTTTGGCCGGGGCAAGGGGCCGGCGCGCGGACATTTTGTCCATTGCATCGTGCCCGCCAGCGGGCCGTGCGGCGTCATGCGTTGATGGCAAAGGGCCTGGCCCTTGGGCACAGGTCTTGCTGGACGACGCGCTCCAGCCCGCCGCGCCCCGCGCAACAAGAGGCTGCCACTTCCAGGTAGGAGACCACTTCATGTCATATCCCGCGCAAGCGCAGACGCCCTCGTCCAGCCCACGCATCCCGACGAACACGAGCAGCGCGCGACCCTCGCGCCCCTCCCGCTTTTCCAAAGAGGCCATCATCGCCCGCCCCGGCTTCAACCGCTGGATGGTGCCCCCGGCCGCGCTGGCGGTGCACCTGTGCATCGGCCAGGCCTACGCCTTCTCAGTGTTCAACGAGCCGCTGACCCGCATCCTCGGCGTCACGCAATCCGCGCCCGGCGACTGGCAGCTGACCACGCTGGGCTGGGTGTTCTCGCTGGCGATCTTCTTCCTCGGCATCTCGGCCGCGTTTGCCGGCAAGTGGCTGGAGAAGGTCGGACCCCGGCGCACCATGTTCACCGCGGCCTGCTGTTTCGGCGGCGGCTTCGTGGTCTCGGCGCT
>JABFVP010000588.1 GCA_013362725.1 Cupriavidus sp. | reverse complement strand
TTGCGGACCGTCGCGCGCGGTGGAATACCGCACCCCGGAGACCACCGACATGGCGCTGATCGAAGCGCTGCTGGAGCGCCACGGCAACCCCGTGTTCCAGATCTGATGGCCTGCGCGCAAGATCCGGCGCAAGACCCGGCGCCTCAGCCAAGCACGCGCACATGCGGCCGGGCGGTCCTGAGCCCGGCGCCGACGGTGCGCAACTCGCCGTCCCATGGGGCGGCGGCCAGGTCGAGGACGTAGTCGCCCTCGCGCGCCTTGTCGTGCAAGTGGTCGCGCACCACCTGCCCGATGGCGAGGCGGCACAAGGCCTCGCCACTGGTGGCAAGCTGGCCCTGCAAGGCGGCTGGATCGGCCAGCACGCCGAACGAACGCCGACCCACGCCGACGAAGCTGGTGAACAGGACGCCGGTGGGCCGCTCGGCATCGATAAAGCAGATCGCCACGTGGTAGGTGGTGCCTTTGCCCTCGCCGGGCAACGTGCACAGAAAACCGGATGATCCCGTACGCATGTCCATGAACGGATTCCTTGCAGTCTGACGGATGACGCCGCGCGCCTCCGGTCGCGCAACGGGCCGGATCTCCCGGCACGCTGCAAACACCGGCGTCCGGGTTCGCTCAGGGCGCCGGCAAGCCGGATGGTGCCACCGACAACCCCGGCACCGCGCCGTTGATGATGGCCTCGGCATAGCGCAGCGCACCACGGCGCGCGCCGCCGACGTTGTCCCACGACGTGGCCTCCAGGCGGAACGTGCGTGCCTGCGCGCCTTCGGGCGACTCGCCTTGCAGGCAGATCACCACCGCCGCATCGAACGAGCGGTCGGGCCGCGGCTCTGGCCACACGCGCGTGATCGCGTGCCGGTACACCAGGGGATAGAGGTCGTACCCCTTGTAAGTCGCAGCCGGATTGACGTCCATGGCAGCCTCCGCCGGAATCGTGGTCGTGCCCCCACTCTACGCCAGTTGCAGGCCGCGCAGTGGCTTTATTTCATCATCGGGCGGCGTCATGCAGGACTGAGGGTGTTTCCGTCTTGCACGCTGCATGCATGCTACAGTGGCCCATCGAACGGGAAGCAACGGATGACACTCTGCACTGCCTGCCAGGCCATCGAACGCCATGTGCGCGGCGCCCCCGGGCATGCCGCGCTGCGTATCACCGACACCCGCCGCATCAAGCCGCCGCGCTCTGCAGCCGTCACCATCAGCAGCTTCGTCTGCCAGAATTGCGGTGCCGCGTGGACCTACCGCGACCAGAAGAGCGGCCCGGAACAAGGCTGGGACCTGCCCACGCCAGCGCCGCAGCAATAGGCGAACCTGCGCGGCAGACACAAGAAAATCCCGCACCGGGATCACGCGCTCCGCGTCATGGCATGGCGGGTCCCGCAGTTCGACAGGATCGGGATGTCGAGGCCGCGCCTGGCCGAGATCCTTCAGATTGATCCCGACGTTCGCGCTTCGCCCGACCGCGTCCGGGCAGACCAGCCTTGCAATGACCGGCCGGACACGTCTCCGGCTCCTGTCAACGAAATCGCCTTCAAAGCATTACAGAATATTACAGTGACGCCCGGCGCTGGGCCCGCGGGGGAGCCGATGGCCGGAGACCGGCGGCGCGGGGTGCCGACATTGCAGCCCGATTTGTGCGCAAAATTCAACAAAATGCATGTAACTGCGCCGCGCGCACGGGGATCGCACGGGTGTCCCCCAATTGGAATGCATGTAGTTCACTGTAATGATGGCGACTGGGCCAGGCGACATAAGAATTGCCGGCTGTGGAGGAAAAATTGCGAGTCCTGTTCACGAACTTCCACCGCGGCAACGGTGGAGGTCACGATACCTATGCCATCAATCTGCTCGCAGGCTTGACGCCGGCGCATCAGGTAACCATAGCCGCGCCCCGGACCAGCCGTCTGTTCCGGCTGGCAAGCGCGCGCTCCGGCGTCCTCGTCGAAGCGCTGGACTTTGCGCCGCGTGGCGTACGGTGGCTACGCGAACTGTATACGCTCTGGCGGCTTATCAGCTTCGGCGGATTCGATATTGTCCACGTCAATGGTTCGGCGGATCACAAGCTGGCCATGCTCGTGCGGCTGCTTGCCCTGAGCCGGCCGCTCATCGTCTACACGAAGCACAACGATCATCGCAACACCAGTGTCGGCAACTGGCTGCGCGCCGCGCTCGGTACCGACCATGTGATTGCGGTCAGCGACTACGTTGCCAGAAGCCTGCACGCCTCGCCTTACCGCCGCTTGCGCATGACTACCGTCCGCCACGGCATTGACCTCGACCGCTTTGCGCCACCAGCGCCAGCGATGGCCGATGCCATGCGGGCGCAATACTTCGGAGACGCGGCGCAAGGGTCGACGGTATTCGTCAGCACCGCCGGCACGCACTACGAAAAGGGCTGGACCGATCTCATCGAAGCCGTCGCGATGCTGCCCGAGCAGCTGCGCGGGCGCGCGCGCATTATCCTTGCCGGCGAAGCGCCGTTGCCGTGCATGGTCGACAAGGTGGCGTCGCTGGGGCTGAGCGGCCAAGTCGTGTTTACTGGCCTGATGGACGATGTGCGTACCGCCCTGGCGGCCGCGCACGTGGCCTTTGTGCTATCGCGGCGAGAAACGCTGTCGTTCGCATGCCGCGAGGCCATGGCCATGGGGTTGCCTGTGCTGGTTTCAGATGCTGGCGGTCTGCCCGAGAACGTCACCCACGGGGAAGACGGCTGGGTGGTCCCGCGTGCCAATGTCGCGGCGCTGCGCACATGTCTGGAAGAGATTTTGCTGGCGCCGGAGCGATTGGCCGGCATGGGCCTGGCCGCACTGGCAAAAAGCCGTAGCCACTTCGGCCTGGACAGCTTTGTGGCCGCGACACTCGACGTGTATGAGGCTGCCATCGCCAGCGCGACTTCAGCCGCTACACAGCACACGGTAGTAGCCCACGCCTCCGGCCATCAACTGCGAAGCTGATTCGCAACGCTGCACGCCACTCAGGCCCTCATGTCGATTCCGATTCTGACCTATCACCAGATCGATACCGTGCCGCCGCATGGCGCACCGTTTCGCGGCCTGACCGTAGGCCCCGCGCAATTTCGCCAGCAAATGGCGTGGCTGCACCGATTCGGCTATCGCGGCCTGTCGATGCGTGAGCTGATGCCCTATGTCCGCGGTACGGCCACCGGCAAAGTGTTCGGCATCACCTTTGACGACGGCTTTCGCAACGTCCATCGGCATGCGCTTCCCGTTCTGGCCGAGTTCGGTTTCAGCGCCACCAATTACTTTGTGTCCGGTGAGATCGGTGGCAGCAACATCTGGGACGCCGGCAATGGCGTCGCAGCCGCGCCGCTGATGAACGCGGCCGAGATCCGTGAATGGGGTCGCCTCGGCCATGAAGTCGGCGCGCATACGGTTGACCATGTGCACCTGCCCGCGCTGTCGCAATCAGAAGCGCGCCGGCAGATCGCGGCCTGCAAGGCGGACCTGGAAGACTTGATCGCGGCCCCGGTCACGGCCTTCTGCTATCCGTACGGCGAACAGCGGCCGGCACACCGGGAGATGGCGCGCGAGGCTGGCTACGACAATGCCACCCTGACGCAGCGTGGCCTGGCACGCGCTGATGATGATCCCTTTGGCCTGCCGCGCGTCCATGTGCATTGCGGAACCAATCTGTTCCGTTTTCTGCAGAAATGCCTCACCCGGCATGAAGACAGGCGCAGAGGCTAGCCGCGGCGCGCCGGCGTCAGCATCGATGCCGGCCCTCTGCTAAAGCCTTGCGGATCCTAGGCGCGGCTGCAGGACGCCGGCCTCCAAAAAAAAACCCGGACCGAAGTCCGGGGGTCTGGATCATGCCCGGCCCGCAACGCGGGCCGACGGTGCTCAGGCAGCCACCGAAGCCAGCGCGGCGTTCAGGGTCTGGCTCGGGCGCATTGCGGCGCTGAGCTTGGCGGCGTCCGGCTGGTAGTAGCCGCCGATGTCGACCGGCTTGCCTTGCACCGCGGCCAGCTCGGCCACGATGTTCTGCTCGTTGTCGGTCAGCGTCCTGGCCAGCGGCGCGAACCTTGCGGCCAGTTCCGCGTCGTCCGACTGCGCGGCCAGTTCCTGGGCCCAGTACATCGCCAGGTAGAACTGGCTGCCGCGGTTGTCCAGCTCGCCGGTCTTGGGCGACGGGCTCTTGTTGTTGTCGAGCAGCTTGCCGGTGGCGGCATCCAGCGTCCTGGCCAGGATCTTGGCGCGGGCATTGCCGGTCTTGATGCCGACGTCTTCCAGCGACACCGCCAGCGCCAGGAACTCGCCCAGCGAATCCCAGCGCAGGTGGTTTTCTTCCACCAGCTGCTTGACGTGCTTGGGCGCCGAGCCGCCCGCGCCGGTCTCATACATGCCGCCGCCGGCCATCAGCGGCACGATCGACAGCATCTTGGCGCTGGTGCCCAG
>JABFVP010000569.1 GCA_013362725.1 Cupriavidus sp. | reverse complement strand
CGCACAAGGAGCTGCGCGAGCGCTACGACCGCCGCAGCGCCATCGGCCGCGACCAGTACCGCCGCGCGCTGTCGCGCGAGTACGCCGCGCTGCGCCACGCATCGCGCCGCACCGCGCAGCCGGTGCCGCTCAAGCGCGCCGGGGTGCGCATCGGCATGCACGCCAAGTCGCTGGTGATCGACGGCCGCATCGGCGTGATCGGCACGCACAACTTCGATCCGCGCGGCGACCAGTACAACACCGAGAGCGCGGTGGTGATCGAGGACCCAGTGTTCGCCAAGGCATTGGGCGACAGCATCCGCCGCGACATCGCGCCGGCCAACTCGTGGGCGATCGCGCGTCGCGACAAGCCGCCGGTGTTCTCGGGCCTGGACTACTCGGTGGGCAAGATGTTCGAGGCGTTGCCAGTGTTCGATTTCTGGCCGATGCGCTACGCGACCAGCTACGAGTTCGTGCCCGGCCCGCAGTGCCCGGCGCCGCTGCTGCCCAGCGACCCGGGCTTCCGCGCCTGTTACCGGCCGGTGGGCGATTTCCCCGAGGTGGACCTGGGCCTGAAGGGCATCACCACGCGCATCTTCACCGCCTTCGGCGCGGGCCTGGCGCCCATCCTCTGACCGCCTGAGCCGCCCCGCCGGGCCGGTTTTCGCGCAGTCGTGACTTCCGACCCCCCGATTCGGGGCCGTGGTCAGCGCCCTGAACATGACGCCGGTCACCGTGCCCGTCGGCCTGCCCGGCGCCCGCGACCGCCGCTGGCGCCGGCCGCGGCCGGACCGTGCCATCAGTCATGGCAACGCTTTTGGCGAAAACCCTATCTGATCAAGGAGTTCCGGCTGCGGCCGCACCCCTTCCAGACGCGTTACCAGGTAGGTCTTCGGTGGGGTGACTTCTGGCCCATGTCGCAATTGGTTTGGTGTTGTACTTTACCAACACACCAGAGCACAGCCCCCCACGAAAGGACATCCAAATGAACGCCCTGCGCCCCCTGAGTTCCGCCAAGTCCAGCTTCAACCCGGCTCGCGCCGCCCAGCTGAACGCCCCCCGCAGCCAGCACCGCGAACGCGATTTCGGCGTCGGTTACGGCAACAGCAGCGGTTATGCCTCCGCCCGTCGCTACACCTCCGACTGGGCCCCGGCGCGCTTCCGCTTCGCCTGATCCGCACCGTCCTCCCGTCCACCCGCAGCACCGAGTAACCGCCTCCCCCGATACCGACCTCATCCAGGAAACCGCCATGAACGCCGTCCTCCGCCCCACCCCGACCAACGTCACCGCCCCGGCGCCGCGCGCCACGGTCGCCCCGTTGCCGGTCCGTCATATCCACAGGGAGCGTGAGTTCGGCGTCGGCTACGGCAACAGCAGCGGCTATGCCAGCGAGCGCCGCTACGCCCAGAACTGGATGCAGCCCCTGTTCCGCTGCGCATGACACGGTGGCGCCAGGTTCGATGGCAGCACGTTCGCGCCTGAATTCGCCGCAGATCACGTAGCACCCGACAAGAACCACCTCCAAGTCGCAGTTTTTCCCCGGCCCGGGCCCGGCGCGCCATCCCCCTCTCTCCAAAGAGGCGCGCCATCGCCCCGGGCCATTTTTTATGCGCGTGCCCGCACTGCTCGGCTAAATTGGTCCGATGAGCCAGAACCCCACCGCACCGCGTCCGCTGTTCCGCCGCGACACCTCGCCCGCCAGCCTCAATGCCCTGTCCAAGGGCACCGCCATGGAAGCGCTGGGCATCACCTTCACCGAAGTCGGCCCCGATTACGTGCGCGCGACGATGCCGGTCGACGGCCGCACCCGCCAGCCGTACGGCCTGCTGCACGGCGGCGCCTCGGTGGTGCTGGCCGAGACGCTGGGTAGCAGCGCCGGCAACCTGTGCGTCGGCGACGACGAGATCTGCGTCGGCATCGAGATCAACGCCAACCACCTGCGCGCCGCGCGCGAGGGCACCGTCACCGGCACCGCGCGACCGCTGCACGTGGGCGGGCGCACGCAGGTCTGGGAGATCCGCATCGAGGACGAGCGCGACCGCCCGGTCTGCGTCTCGCGCCTGACGCTGGCGGTGGTGCCGCGTAGCTGAGCGTCACGGGATGCGACGCCGCGTCTGGTCGCGGCGGCACGGCTTCGGTATCGTTTCACCAATGAATGCGCCGTCCCCCCACGCCGGCGCGACGGCGTCCATTGAGGCGCCCGCCGCGCGCGCGCTCCGCTACCTGATCCGCGTGCCCTTCCTGCTGTGGCACGTGCTGATCGACCTGCCGATCATCCTGCTGCTGGGGTCGCCGCTGACCGGCGGCATCCTCGTCGGCGGCGAACGCCTGGAACACCGCGTCATCCGCGCCTGGTCGGCCGGGTTGCTGCGCCTGTTCGGCCTGCGCCTGCGTCGTTACGGCGAGCCGCTGCCGGGCGCGACGCTGTTCGTGGCCAACCACGTCAGCTGGATCGACATCGAGACCCTGCACAGCCAGCGCATGATGGGCTTCGTCGCCAAGCGCGAGATCGCCAGCTGGCCGGTGGTGGGCTGGCTGGCGTCGCGCGGCGAGACCATCTTCCACGCGCGCGGCAGCACCGAATCGCTCGGCGGCGTGCTGCACGAGATGCTGGCGCGCCTGCGCGCGGGGCGCTCGGTCGGCGTGTTCCCCGAGGGCGGCACGCGCGGCGGAGGCCAGGTCGGGCCGTTCCATGCGCGCATCTTCCTGGCCGCGGTCGAGGCCGGCGTGCCGGTCCAGCCGGTGGCGTTGCGCTACGGCGAGGGCGGCAGCGCGCAGTCGATCATCGCCTTCCAGCCCGGCGAGAGTTTCTTCGCCAATTTCATCCGTCTGCTCGGCGAGCCGTCGCGCGTGGCCGAGGTGCACTTCCTGGAGCCGATCGCCCCGGGCGAGGCCGACGGGCGCCGGCGCATCGCCGAACTGGCGCGCCAGCGCATCATCGAGGCGATGACGGGTTGAGGGGCATGGCGTGAGTAGTGCGACGGCTCGACTCACCGGGGATAAGGTCAGGACCATGCTGACCGCCGCCGACTACCAGCCACCGAACTGGCTGCGCAATCCACACATCCAGTCGGTGCTGGGAAGCAGCCCGCTGCGCCGTCGCCGCGGCGAGCGCAACCTGGCCGTGCTGGGCGCGGTCACGCAGGAGCATCTGGTCGACGGCGGCGACGGCGTGCGCCTGCAGGGCCTGCACAGCGTCATGCCCGGCCGCGAGCCGCGCGGCCTGGTGCTGCTGCTGCACGGCTGGGAAGGCAGCGTCGACTCCAGTTACATGCGCCTGACCGCGGCGCAGCTGCTGCTGCGCGGGTTCGAGGTGTTCCGCCTGAACTTCCGCGACCACGGCGGCACGCACCACCTCAACGAAGGCATCTTCCACTCCAACCGCATCGACGAGGTCGTGCACGCCGCGGCTGAGGTCGCGCGCCGGTTCCCGGACCGGCCGATGACGGTGGCGGGCTACTCGCTGGGCGGCAACTTCGCCCTGCGCCTGGCCCTGCGCGCGCCGGCGGCGGGCCTGTCGCTGGCGCATGTCGCGGCGGTGTGCCCGGTGCTGGACCCGGCGCGCACGATGGACTCGATGGAGCAGGGTTTGCCGGTGTACCTGTGGTACTTCGAGAAGAAGTGGCGCGGCTCGCTGGCGCGCAAGCGCGAGCTGTTCCCGCACCTGCACGCCTTCGACGACCGCGTGCTGGGCCTGCGCATGCGGCCGCTGACGCAGTGGCTGGTCGAGCGCCACACCGATTTCGGCACGCTGGAGAACTACTTCGACGGCTACTCCATCGCCGGCCAGCGCCTGGCCGGGTTGCAGGTGCCGGCGAGCATCCTGATGGCCGCCGACGACCCGGTGATCCCGGTCGAAAGCTTTGCCGCCCTCGCGCTGCCGGCCTCGGCGCGGCTGGAGATCTCGCCCTGGGGCGGGCATTGCGGCTTCCTCGAGAACGCCCATCTGGACGGCTTCGCCGAGCGCTGGATCGCCCAGCGGATGGTCGACGCGCTCTAGCGTCCGGCCGGGCCCGCCGTGGCCCCCGGCCCCGCTACAATCGGCGTTTCGTCCGCATTTCGAGCCGTCCATGCATCAACCCATTCTCGACGCCCTGCGCCGCGGCGCGGCCGCCGAAGCGCTGACCGCCGCCCGCGACGCCGTGGCCGCGCAGCCGCAAGACGCCACCTCGCACCGCCTGCTGGCCGCCGCCCTGCGCCTGAGTGGCGACCGGGAGGCCGCGATGGCGGCGATCGACCAGGCCATCGGCCTGGCCCCGGACGATGCCAACCTGCACCTGGAGCGGGCCGGCCTGCTGCTGCACGAGCGCCACATCGACGAAGCCCAGGCCGCGCTGGCCAAGGCCACCGGCCTGGACCCGACCCAGTTCCCGGCCTACATCATCCAGGGCCACCTCGCCCTGGCGCGTCGCGATATCGAAGAGGCCTCGCGCCTGGC
>JABFVP010000102.1 GCA_013362725.1 Cupriavidus sp. | reverse complement strand
GCGCCAGATCCTGCGCGACATCGACTCGATCGAGAACCACACCGCGTTCCTGTTCGACAAGATCAACTTCCTGATGGACGCCACGGTCGGTTTCATCAACATCAACCAGAACAAGATCATCAAGCTGTTCTCGGTGGTGTCGGTGGCGCTGATGCCGCCCACGCTGATCGCCAGCATCTACGGCATGAACTTCAAGTTCATGCCGGAACTGGACTGGGGCGCCGGCTATCCGTGGGCGATTGCGCTGATGGCGGTGTCGGCGGCGATCCCGCTGGTGTATTTCCGCAGGAAGGGTTGGCTGAGCTGAGGCCGGCGGCCTCAGTCGGGCAGCGTCGCTGCCCCCATCCGCCGCGCGATGATGCCCGCCTTGGCGCGGAAGTTCACGCGCACATTGGCGCAGTATTCCTTCTTGTCGAAGCACTTGGGCGCGGGCAGCGCCGCCGCCAGGCGCGCTGACTGGCCCACGCTGAGCTTGTCGGCGCTGGTGCGGAAGTAGTGCTGCGCCGCGGCCTGCGCGCCGAACACGCCCTCGCCCCACTCGACCGAATTCAGATAGATCTCGTAGATGCGCTGCTTGTCGAGCCAGAACTCGAGCATCCACGTGATCGCCAGCTCCTGCCCCTTGCGCAGGTAATGCTGCTCCGATGACAGGAACAGGTTCTTGGCCAGTTGCTGCGTGATGGTCGATGCGCCGCGCACGATGCGGCCGCGCTTCTTGTTGCGCTCCCAGGCATCGAGCATGGCATCGAGTTCGTAGCCGGGATGGTTGACGAAGCCCGCATCCTCGCTGGCGATCACCGCGCGCTTGAGGTTGCGCGAGATGCGCTCATACGGCACCCAGTCGCGTTCCAGCCCGCAGCTCCAAAAGTTGAAGCCGCACAGCCGCCAGCGCTCGGCGCGCATGAAGGTCGTGCTCGACGGATTGACATACTGCCAGCTGGCAATCTGCACGAAGAAGTACAACTGCATCGCCAGCACGCCTGCGACCAGGCAGCCCAGCAGGTAGCCGAGCCAGCGCACCGGATTCAGTACCGATCCGGCGGAAGCAGCGCCGCGGGCAGCGCTGGCCGTGCGATTGCGGATGGCCACGGCTGGCGGCGCCCCGGTCAGCCCTTGCGTTCGGCCTGCAGCGCGGCGCGCAGCTCGGCCAGCACGGGCGCGGTGCGGGGCCGCACGCCACGCCAGATATAGAAGGCCTCCGCGGCCTGCTCGACCAGCATGCCGAGGCCGTCGCTGACGCGTGCGCCGCAGCGCGCGGCGAACTGCAGGAACACGGTGGGCTCCGCGCCGTACATCATGTCGTAGGCCAGCACGCCCTGGCCGAGCAGGAATTCGGGCACCGGCGGCACCTCGCCCTGCAGGCTGCTGGACGAGGCATTGATCACGATGTCGACGGCCTCGTCCTCGGACAGGCCCTCGAGCGCATCGAGGCCGCCGCCCCACAGTTCGACGCCGTACTGGTCGGCCGCCTCGACAAACTCTTCGAGCATGTCGCTGGCGCGCGACGCAGTGCGGTTGGCCACCACGATGCGCGAAGGCCGGCATTCGATCAGCGGCAGCATCGCGCCCATGGCCGCGCCGCCGGCGCCCAGCAGCAGCACGCGCTTGCCCTCGATCAGCGTGTCGAGGTTGTCCTGGATATCGCGCACCAGGCCGACGCCGTCGGTGTTGTCGCCATGGATCAAACCCTCTTCGATCCACAGCGTATTGACCGCGCCCGCGGCCTCGGCGCGCTCGGTCAGGCGGTCGGCCAAATCATAGGCTTCGAGCTTGAACGGCACGGTCACGTTGCAGCCGTAGCCGCCGTCGGCGAAGAAACGGCGCACGGTGTCGGCAAACCCGTCCAGCGGCGCCTCCAGGCGGTCATATTGCACGGCCTCGCCGGTCTGGCGCGCGAAGGCGGCGTGGATCGCCGGCGAGCGGCTGTGCGCGACCGGGTTGCCGATCACCACATAGCGGTCGGCGCTGGCTTGGGAAGAGTCAGTGGATGTCATCAGCGTGCCTGCAGGCGGGTTTCCAGCCCGCTGCGCGAAAACTTGAAAGTGGATATGACTTCGAGGATGTCCTGGCGCGCCGACATCTCCGCGGTAAAGGCGCCGAACGGCGCAGCAGCGCGCACGATGGCCACCGCCTGGCGGTCGAGCGCGGGATCGCCCGAGCTCTTGACCACGTCGATGGCGTCGACGTTGTAGCCATCGCGGTTGTAGCCGAGCTTGCCCTGCCGGTTGACGTTGATCACCAGGATCAGCTGGCCGTAGAGCGGCTTGCCGTTGCGCTGCGGGAAATCCGTGGTGCCACGCGCCTCGATCTTGCGGCGCAGCCGGTCGTAATACTGCGCGTAGTCGACCGCCTGCGCGCTGGTGGCGGTCAACTGGAAACGCTTGGGCCGCTTGGCGTAGTGCTCCAGGTTGCGGCCGATCTCGGCTTCCAGCCTGGCCATCTCGTCGGCAGAGGTGCGCTCGTCCTGGCCGCGCTGCGGCGTGTCCTGGCGCTTCTCGCCGGGCTTGAGCGGCTGGTTGCGCACCGCCGGCGCGGCCTCGCGCGCCTGGGTCAGCAGGCGCTGCTGCTCCTGTTCCAGCTGCTCGACGCGGCGCTGCACCTGGCGCACCAGATCGCCCTCTTGCGTCAGGGTCTGCGCCGGCAGCGGCGTGGTGGCGCGCTGCCGGTCATGGTCGCCGCCGCCGTCGAGGTTGGCCTGCGCCAAAGCGGTCGGGTTGCGCGGCTTCTGCGCCGACTTGGCATTGACCAGCACCACGTCCAGTGCGGCATCGCTGCGCTTGATCTCGAATACTTCCGGCGCGGCGACCCGCACCATCAGCAGCAGCGCGTGCACGGCCACGGAAATGGCCAGCGCCCGGGCCAGCATACTGCTGTGGTGCCATCTGGCATGCCACCAGGGGCGGGAAGCGGCAAGAGTGGCGTTCACGATGGATGGATGAGGGCTGGGGAGACAACCGCGGCGGCACCGGCCAGTGCCGGCGGCGGAGCGGGCCTGCAGGCCCGCGGGTCCGGACAGACCCGACCCGCATTGTAAGGGAGCCCCGCGGATTTCCGAAGGCTTCAGCCGCCCGCCGGGGTGCCGGTGTCGCGCTCGCCCGACGCCTCGCCGGCGGCGTCGCCGCCCGCTTCGGCCGGCTGCTGATCCGGGACGCCCGCGGCGTGTTCGGCGGCTTCCTCGGCTGCTGCATCGGCTGCGGCTTCGGCGGACATTTCAGCGGCTTCCTCGTCGCTTTCCAGTTCTTCCTCGGGGACTTCGCCTTCCCCGGCGAAGATCTCGAGCACCCGGCACGAGACCTCCAGCGTGATCTCGTCGGTCTCGCCGATCTCCAGCAGCACCTGGGTGCCGCGCTGCGCCTGCACCAGCTCGGGCACGCGCGTGACCAGCGGGATCTCGGTAAAGCGCACCGCGCCTTCCTTGAGCACCGAGGCCACCCTGCGCTCGCGGTGTGCCTGCTTGAGCCAGCGCAGGCACCAGTCGCGCTCCAGGGTCGACTGGTGGTCGGCATAGGCGGCGTAGGTGCCTTCGAAGTCGGCCACCGCGGCCAGCAGGTCGGCGTCCTTGGGCTTGAACGGCGCCACCAGCTTGGCGGTCACGCCGTGCTGGGCCACCGCCAGGATCTGCCACTGGTTGACCAGGTCGACATAGCGGCGCAGCGGCGAGGTGCTCCACGCGTACTGCGCCACGCCCAGGCCTTCGTGCGGCGCCGGGTAGGTCTGCATGCGCGTGCGGTGCATGCCCCAGGCCTTCTGCGTGCGGTAGATGCCGGGCACGCCGTGGTCCGCCAGCAGCTTGCCCCAGGTGCTGTTGGCCAGGATCATCATCTCGGCCACGATCTTGTCCAGCGGCGAGCCGCGCTTGCGCTGCTCGATGCGCACGCGCTGGCTGCCGTCGGGCTGGTCGTCGAGGTAGAAGTTGAAGTCGGCGCGGTTGTGGGTCTCGGGACGCAGGCCGCTGGCCAGGCGCGCCTTCTGGCGCTCGTCGTACAGGTACCCGGCAAAGTGCCACAGCTGCGTCAGCGCATCGCGGAACGGGTAGTCGCCGGTGCCTTCGGCGAGCGAGGCCTCGGTGATGACATCGTCGAGCAGATTGTGGCGCAGATTGGCGGCGATCGGCACCATCTCGGCGCGGGTCTCGCTGCCGGTGATCAGCCACACCGACGGGTCCACCGTCACGTACAGCGACAGCGCCGGGCAAACCCGGCCTTCCTGCAGCGTGTAGCGCTCGACCACCGGGTCGGGCAGCATGGTGATCTTGTCGCCCGGGAAATAGACCGTCGACAGGCGCTGGCGCGCGATCGCGTCGAGCGGCTCGCCGCGGCGGATGCCCAGCGCCGGCGCGGCGATATGGATGCCGATGCGCAGCTTGCCGTCGGGCAGCTGCGTTACCGACAGCGCATCGTCGATCTCGGTGGTGGTGACGT
>JABFVP010000688.1 GCA_013362725.1 Cupriavidus sp. | reverse complement strand
GCGATCTCGCGCGGGCCGGCGGCGCTGGCGCTGGTGCTGGCGCTGCCCCAGCTGTGGCTGCTGCTGCACGTGGCGATCGACCAGCGGCTGTTCGGTGCGCTCGCGGCCGGCGCGCCGGGACAGCCCGAACTGGCCGGGCTCGATGCCGCGCTGCTAGAACTGGGCTGGATGCCCGCCCAGCGCGCCGAGCGCCCCATGATCGAACGCGCCCGCGGCGCGCTGCGCCTGGTGCGCGCCAGCGCGGTGCTGACCGTGTGCCAGCTGCTGCTGGCCTTGCTATCGCTGATCCTGAGGTAAACAACCATGTGGCTTGCCCGCGCGACCGCGCGCGCCATCATCGTCTTCGCCCGGCTGCTGACGGGCATGCGCGCCAACTGGCAGGGCTGCATCCCGGCCGCGGTGCAGCGCGTCTACTTTGCCAACCACAGCAGCCACGGCGATTTCGTGCTGATCTGGGGCTGCCTGCCGCCCGACCTGCGCACGGTGACGCGGCCGGTGGCGGGCGCCGATTACTGGCAGAAATCGCCGCTGCGCCGCTTTATCGGCCGCGACGTGTTCCGCGCGCTGCTGATCGACCGCACCCGCAGCGAGCCCGGCAGCGACCCGGTAGCGCTGATGCGGGCCGGGCTGGCGGCGGGCGATTCGCTGATCCTGTTCCCCGAAGGCACGCGCAACACCACCGACGCGCGCCTGCTGCCGTTCAAGAGCGGCATCTACCACCTGGCGCGGGCCTGCCCGGCGATCGAGTTCGTGCCGGTGTGGATCGACAACCTCAATCGCGTGATGCCCAAGGGCGAAGTGGTGCCGGTGCCGCTGCTGTGCACCGTGACCTTCGGCCAGCCGCTGCGGCTGGCCGACGACGACAGCAAGGAAGCCTTCCTTGCGCGCTGCCGCGTGGGCCTGCTCGCGCTGGCACCGGAACTGGAATGAACGCCATGCCCACCCTGCATTGGAGCCGCGAGACCTGGCTGCTGTTCGGCGGCCTGTTCGGCGTGCTGCTGCTCGCTTCCACCGTGACCGCGCTGCTGCGCTGGCGCGTCGCGGGCGGCGGCCAGCACGCGGTGATCGACAACCTGGGGCAGCGCGTGTCGGCCTGGTGGTGGATGATCGGCATCATGGGCGTGGCCTTTGCGCTCGGGCGCACCGCGGTGATCGTGCTGTTCTACCTGCTGTCGTTCTTCGCGCTGCGCGAGTTCGTCACCATCATCACCACGCGCCGCGGCGACCATCGCGCCATCGTCGCCGCGTTCTTCGTGTTCCTGCCGCTGCAGTACGTGCTGGTCTATATCGGCTGGTACGGCATGTTCTCGATCCTGATCCCGGTCTATGCCTTCCTGGTGCTGCCGATCCTGGCGGCGCTGTCGTCCGAGACCACGCGCTTCCTGGAGCGCTGCGCCGGGGTGCAGTGGGCGGTGATGGTGTGCGTGTTCTGCATTTCGCACGTGCCGGCGCTGCTGACGCTGCCGATCCCGGGCTTCGACGGGCGCAACCTGCTGCTGATCGCCTTCCTGGTGATTGTGGTGCAGGGCAGCGACGTGCTGCAGTACGTGTGGGGCAAGCTGTGCGGCAAGCGCAAGATCGCGCCGCTGCTGTCTCCGTCCAAGACCGTCGAGGGCTTTGTCGGCGGCGTTGCCAGCGCCACCGCGCTGGGCGCGGCGCTGTGGTGGATCACGCCGTTCTCGCCGTGGCAGGCCGGCGCGATCGCGCTGGTGATCGCGCTGATGGGCTTCCTCGGCGGCCTGGTGATGTCGGCGATCAAGCGCGACCGCGGCATCAAGGACTGGGGCCACATGATCCAGGGCCACGGCGGCATGCTCGACCGGCTCGATTCGGTGGTGTTCGCCGCGCCGGTGTTCTTCCACGTCACGCGCTACTGGTGGGTGCCCTGAGCCGCGCGCGGCCTCACAACGCCATCTCTTCGCACCACGCCACCACGGCATCGCGGAAATCCTGGCAGATCGGCGACAGGTAGCCGTCGGCGCGCCACAGCACCGCCAGCTCGTGCTGCCAGGATGTGCCCGGCGCCTCGATCGCGGCCAGACCCTGGCCCTCGGCCTGGCGCAGCATGCGCGGCGGCATGATGCCGAGCAGATCGGAGTGCCGCAGCAACTCGCCGAAGGCGACCGGCGACGCCGTGCTTTCTACCGCCACGCGCGGCGGCGGCAGTCCGACCGCGGTGAACCGTTGTTCCAGCCACTGGCGCAGGTACAGCGAACTGGCCGGCACCACCCAGCGTTCGCCGGCGAGGTCGGCCAGCGTGCGGAAGCCGTCGCGGCGCGGATGGGCGCTGCGGCACACGATCTGCATGCTGAGCGGGCCGAGCGGCAGCCAGGCCACGTCCGCCGGCACGCTGGCGGGGCGCGCCGCGAGGATCAGGTCGGCTTCGCCGTTCTGCAGCATCGCCATCAGGCGCGCGCTCAGGTGGGTCTCGATCGAAAACGTGGCCAGCGGCCGGCTCAGGAAGAAGCGCGCCAGCAGCGGCGACAGCAGCGATGGCAGCAGGTAGGGGATGGCGCCCAGGCGCACCGTGCCCGCGCGCGCCGCGCGCTGTTCGGCCAGTTCGTTGCGCATGTCGCCGGCGGCCAGCGCGATCCGGCGCGCATGGGCGGCGAGGGTGCGGCCCGCCCCGGTCGGCACCAGCCCGCGCGGGGTGCGCTCGAACAAGGGCATGCCGGCTTCGCCTTCCAGCCGCGCCAGGGTCTTGGACAGCCCGGACTGGGTCATGCCCAGGGTCTCGGCGGCGCGGTGCAGGTTGCCCTGGTCGATCACGACCAGGAAGGCTTCTAGATCCTCAAATCGCATGGGCGGGGTGGCGCTGGGGGTGCGGGCCATTGTAGCGCCATGCCGGGCAGGACTTGGCTCGCGCCGCGCGGGAATCACGCCGGCCCGTACGCTGGCCTAGACTGCGTGGCATCCCTCGCGCATCGCACGGCGGTGCGGCACTACAGAAGGGAGCCAAGCACAGGAGACAACACCCCATGCCATACCGTTCCGCGTGGCTGCGCACAGCCATGGCCGCCATCTTGCTGGCCGCCGTTCCCACCGTGAGGCCGGCCGCAGCGGTGGCCGCCGATCCGGCCGCTGCCGAGCCCTATCCGTCGCGGCCGCTGACCATCGTGGTGCCGTCGGTCGCGGGCAATGTCAACGATGCCGTGGCGCGTCTGATCGGGCAGGAGCTGACCAGAAGCTGGGGCCAGCCCGTGATCGTCGACAACAAGCCCGGCGCGGGCACCACTACCGGCACCAAGTACGTCGCCAGGGCGGCAAAGGATGGCTACACCGCGCTGCTGACCTTCACCGCGCACGTGCAGAACCCGTCGCTGTACCGCGGCATCGGTTATGACCCGATCGCGGATTTCACGCCGGTCAGCGAGGTGGCGATTTCGTCCACGATCCTGGCTGTGTCGCCCGACTTTCCGGCGCGCACGCTGCCGGAGGTGGTGGCGCTGCTCAAGGCCAATCCCGGCAAGTACCCGTATGGTTCCTACGGCGCCGGCACCACCGGGCATATCCTGGGCGAGCTGCTCAAGCGCGAGGCCGGCCTGCAGATGGAGCACGTGGCCTACAAGGGCGGCGCGCCGCTCGCCACCGACCTGGCCGCGGGGCACGTGAAGCTCGGCTTTATTGCCGTGGGCACGGCGATGCCGCTGCTGCAGGGCGGCAAGCTGGTGCCGGTGGCGCTTGCCGGCGCCCAGCGCTCGACCCTGCTGCCCAGGGTGCCGACCTTCCGCGAGGCCGGCTACCAGGGCTTCGAGCCCGATGCGTGGATGGGGCTGCTGTTCCCGGCCGGCGTGCCGAGGGCGCGGGTCGACGCGCTGTCGCGCGAGGTCGCGCGCATCGTGCGCCTGCCGCAGATCGCCAGGAAGATGCAGGACCTGAACCTGGTGCCGGTGGGCAGCACGCCCGAGGCCTTCGCCACGGTGCTGAAGAACGACCGCGACAAATGGAGCCGCATTATCCGCGATGTCGGCATCACGCTGGAGTAAGGGATTGACCATGCAAGACAACGACTATCTGGGACTGGTCTGTTCGCGCTGGTGCCACTGGAGCGAACTGGAACTGCAGCGCCTGCCGCGCCAGCCGCTCGGGCCGGGGCAGGTGCGCATCCGCGTGCGCCATGCGGGCGTCGGCTTTGCCCTCAGCCTGTTCGTGTCGGGCAAGTACCAGCGCAAGCCGCCGTTGCCGTTCACGCCCGGCACCGAAGCGGCTGGCGAGATCCTGGAGGTCGCGCCGGACGTGACGCGGCTGCGCGTGGGGCAGCGCGTGGCGGCGGCGCTGGACTGGGGCGGCTTTGCCGAAGAGGTCGTGACGACCGCGGACACGGTTTATCCGGTGCCGGACGGGCTCGCCCTCGCGCACGCCGCAGCGCTGCCGATCACCTACGGCACGGTGTGGGCCGCGCTGGGCTGGCGCGCGGCGCT
>JABFVP010000713.1 GCA_013362725.1 Cupriavidus sp. | reverse complement strand
TTACTTCGCCACCGGCATGGTGAACTCCGCGCCCTTGGCGATCGAGTCCGGCCAGCGCTGCATCACGCTCTTGTAGCGCGTGTAGAAGCGCACGCCCTCTTCGCCATAGGCGTGGTGGTCGCCGAACAGCGAGCGCTTCCAGCCGCCGAACGAATGCCATGCCATCGGCACCGGGATCGGCACGTTGATGCCGACCATGCCGACCTGGATCTGCCGCGCGAACGCGCGCGCGATGCCGCCGTCGCTGGTGTAGCACGACACGCCGTTGCCGTACTCGTGCGCGTTGATCAGCGCCACCGCCTCGGCAAAGTCGTGCACGCGCACCACTGACAGCACCGGCCCGAAGATCTCCTCCTTGTAGATCGTCATCTCCGGCGTGACATGGTCGAACAGCGTGCCGCCGACGTAGAAGCCGTTCTCGTGCCCGTCGACCTTATGGCCGCGGCCATCGGTCACGAGCTTCGCTCCTTCCTGCACGCCCTTCTCGATATAGCCTTCGACCTTGGCCTTGTGCGCGCCGGTCACCAGCGGGCCCATCTCGGCATCGGCCTCCATGCCGTTGCGGATCTTCAGCGCACGCGCGCGTTCGGCCAGCCGCGGCACCAGCTTGTCGGCCACGTCACCGACCGCGACCGCCACCGAGATCGCCATGCAGCGCTCGCCAGCCGAACCATAAGCCGCCCCGATCAGCGCGTCGACGGCCTGGTCCAGGTCCGCATCGGGCATCACCACCAGGTGGTTCTTGGCGCCGCCCAGCGCCTGCACGCGCTTGCCGTGCTTCGTCCCTTCGGTATAGATGTACTCGGCGATCGGGGTCGAGCCGACGAACGACAGCGCCTGCACGTCGGGGTGCGCCAGCAGCGCGTCGACCGCTTCCTTGTCGCCCTGCACCACGTTGAACACGCCGTCGGGCAGGCCGGCCTGGCGCAGCAGATCGGCAATCAGCAGGCTCGGCGACGGGTCGCGCTCCGACGGCTTGAGCACGAAGGTATTGCCGCACGCCAGCGCCACCGGGAACATCCACATCGGCACCATCACCGGGAAGTTGAACGGCGTGATGCCGGCGACCACGCCCAGCGGCTGGCGCAGGTTCCAGTTGTCGATGCCGCCGCCGATGTTGTCGGTGAAATCGGTCTTGAGCAGGTTGGGGATGCCGCAGGCGAACTCCACCACCTCGATGCCGCGCGTGACCTCGCCCTTCGCATCCGAGAACACCTTGCCGTGCTCGCGCGTGATCAGCGCGGCGAGGTCGTCGTGGTGCCGGTCGAGCAGTTCCTTGAACTTGAACAGGATGCGCGCGCGGCGCAGCGGCGGGGTGTCGGCCCATGCGGGGAAGGCGGCCTTGGCGGCGGCCACGGCATCGGCCACGTCCTGCGCGGTGCCAAGCGCGACGCGCGCGGCAACTTCGCCGGTAGCGGGGTTGAATACGTCGGCCAGGCGCTGCGACGCGCCGCGTGTCTGCCGGCCCGCGATGCTATGGCCGATGATGGCCTGCACTGCGCTGGCCTCTGCAAGGATGTCTTCCACTTCCGCTCCTGGATGCTGGTTCCCCGAAGGCGATTCTGCCTCCGGTCCGTCCCGTTGATCTTTGCGCCTGGTGAAGACGCTGCCACGCTGCGCCGCGCTACCGCCGAAACACACCGCGGCACGTATGGCGTGCGGCACAAGACTTCGGGCCATGGTTGAGCGCAAGCTTGGTGCAGTTGCGCGGCCCCGTCCAATGATTTATCGTCAATCGCAATATAAGCCGCGCAAAATATTGCGACGCACCACACCTCACCCTTCCGCCGCCCCTTGGACCTCCACCACCTTCGCGCCTTTGTTGCGGTCGCGCGCGAAGGCAACCTGACCCGCGCCGCGCAGCGCCTGCACCTGACCCAGCCCGCGGTCAGCCTGCAGCTGAAGGCGCTGCAGTCGGCCTGGCGCATCCGTCTGTTCGAGCGCACCGCGGCGGGACTGACGCTGACCGCAGATGGCGCCGCGCTCTTGCCGCTGGCCGAGCGCATCCTCGATGGCGTGGGCGACCTGCAGCACACCGTCAACGCCATGCATCACACCGTGCGCGGGCGGCTGGCGATCGGCACCATCCTCGATCCCGAATTCACGCGGCTGGGGCCGATGCTGCGCACCCTGGTCGAGCGCCATCCGCAGATCGGCACGGAGCTGCGCCACGGCATGTCAGGCTGGGTGCTGCAGCAGGTACGCAGCGGCGCGCTCGATGTCGGCTTCTACTTGGGACAGCCGTCGGAATCCGGCTTCCATGCGTTGACGCTGACGCCGTTCTCGTATTACGTGGTGGCGCCCAAGGGCTGGAAGGAGCGCACCGCGCTGCGCTCGTGGGCGCAGCTGGCGACGCTGCCATGGATCTGGACCCCGCCCGAGTCTGCGCACAACCGGCTGCTGTCGGCGCACTTCGCGCAGGCGGGCGTGGATCCCGCCACCGTGCCCAAGGTGGCGCACGTCGACCAGGAAGCGTCGATGCGCGACCTGGTGCGCTCCGGCGTGGGGCTGTCGCTGGTGCGCGATGCGATTGCGCTGCGCGAGTCGCATGCGCACGGGCTGGTGATCGTCGAAGGGGTCTCGGTGCAGACCGAGCTGACCCTGGTCTGCCTGGCCGCGCGCCGCGACGACCCCGTAGTCGCCGCGGCGTTCGGTGTCGCCGAGTCCGTGTTCCGTACCTAGCGCTGCGGGCTGCCCAACCGGCGCTGCAGCCAGCCGGTCAGCGCCGCGAAGACTTCGCCGCGCAGCGGCTGCGCTTCATTGAAGATCTCGTGGTAGCCATGGTCGAACCAGACTTGTTCGCGCAGGTCGGGCGGCGCATTGTCGAAGAAGGTGCGACTGCCGGCCGGGTCCACGATGCGGTCGGCGCCGCCGACCAGCATCAGCATGGGCGCCTCCAGCAGCGCCGCGTCGGCCTGAGCCTGCGCCATGCCGCGGATAAATCCTTCGAGCACGCCGGCGGTGATGGTGGTCTGCACCAGCGGATCGGCGCGGTAGGCCGCGACCACCGCCGGATCATGCGACAAGTGGCGCGCATCGATCGGATTGGGCACGCGCAGCCGCGGCGCCAGCGTCAGCAGCACGCGGTGCAGCGTCAGCGCCGGCCGCGACAGCCGCAGCGCCAGCGCCGGCGACGACAGCACCAGCGCGCGCACCGGCCGCACCCGCGCGGTGGCAAAGCGCGCCGCGATCAGCCCGCCCATGCTGTGGCCGAGCAGGATCGGCAGTTCGTGCCAGCCCGGCACCGCGGCGTCGTAAATCTCGGCGAGGTCGTTCAGGTAGGCGTCCGGATGGTCCGCGACCATGCGCGCGCCGCCGCTGGCGCCGTGGCCGCGCAGGTCAAAGGCACGCACGCGCAGCCCCAGGCCGCACAGCAGATCGGCGACATGCTGGTAGCGCGCGGCGTGTTCGGCAAGCCCGTGCACCAGCAGCACCGAGCCGAGCGGTTCGGCAAAGTGCGCCGGGTCGGGTTGCCAGGTGCGGAGCAACAGTTCGGTGCCGTCGCGCATGCGCTGGCGGCTCTGCACCGGCGCATGGGTCCCCGCCGCGCTCGCGGCGGGGGTGCTGGCAACGCCGGCCATGGCCGGATCGTCGGTCATCGGCTGTTCCATTTGCACAAGTCTCCTGCCGGCGCGCGCGGGCCAGGGCGCGGCGCCAGCTATCGTTGTTGTTATGGAGTCCGCGGCGCCGGCGTGTGCCGGCCCAGCCATGCCTACAAGCGGGGCTTAAACCCTCGCCTGGCCATCGCTTAGCCGTGGCAGGCCGGCACGTCCGGCTGCGCCATGTCGGCCAGGATCGGGCAGTCAGGGCGGTCGTCGCCACTGCAGTGCTGCGCCAGTTCGCGCAGCGTGTCGCGCATCGCCGCCAGTTCGGCGATGCGCTGCTCCAGGTCGGCCACGTGGCGCAGCGTCAGCGCCTTGACGTCGGCGCTGGCGCGGTCGCGGTCGTGCCACAGCGACAGCAGGTTGCGGATCTCGTCGAGCGAAAATCCCAGATTACGGGCCCGCCGCACGAAGCGCAAGGTATGCACCGCGCGTTCGTCATAGCGGCGATATCCGCCTTCGGTGCGCGGCGGCGTCGCCACCAGCCCGATCGATTCATAGTGGCGGATCATTTTTGCCGATACGCCCGAGGCTTGCGCCGCTTCGCCGATATTCATCACTCGCCTCCCGGGACCGCGGTGGCAGCGGCCGGCGCGGTGCCGGCCCGGGCGCGCCAGCGGCGCAGCAGCAGCGCATTGCCGACCACGCTGACACTGGAGAACGCCATCGCCGCGCCCGCCACCACCGGATTTAGCATGCCGGCCGCGGCCAGCGGAATCCCCACCACGTTATAGATACAGGCCCAGAACAGGTTCTGGCGGATCTTGCGCACGGTGCGGTGCGAGACCGCCAGCGCATCGGCCACCAGCGCCGGGTCGCCGCGC
>JABFVP010000169.1 GCA_013362725.1 Cupriavidus sp. | reverse complement strand
TGGGTTGACCTGGGCGCACTGCGCAACTGGCATCGCGGCACCCTGTTCGAGGCAGCCTGACATGCATAGCAACGACCAACGAGCCGTCCGCCTCGCGCCATCCATCCTGTCGGCGGATTTTGCGCGGCTGGGCGAAGAGGTGTGCGCGGTCGAGGCCGGCGGCGCGGACCTGATCCACTTCGACGTGATGGACAACCACTACGTGCCCAACCTGACCATCGGCCCGATGGTGTGCGAGGCGATCCGGCCATTGGTTTCCATTCCCATCGACGTGCACCTGATGGTGGAGCCGGTGGACGCGCTGATCCCGCTGTTCGCCAAGGCCGGCGCGGGGATTATCAGCTTCCATCCGGAGGCGAGCCGCCACGTGGACCGCACCATCGGGCTGATCCGCGACCACGGCTGCAAGGCCGGGCTGGTGCTCAACCCGGCCACGCCGCTGGGCTGGCTCGACCATACGCTGGAGCAGCTCGACCTGGTGCTGCTGATGAGCGTGAACCCGGGCTTCGGCGGCCAGGCCTTCATCCCCGGCGTACTCGACAAGGTGCGCCAGGTGCGCGCACGCATCGACCGGCAGCAGGCGGCCGGCGGGCGCGAGGTGTGGCTGGAGGTCGATGGCGGCGTCAAGGCCGACAACATCGGCGCGATTGCGCGCGCGGGTGCCGACACCTTCGTTGCGGGCAGCGCCGTGTTTGGCGCGCCGGATGCAGACGGCGGCTACCACAGCATCCTGCGCCGCCTGCGCGAGGCCGCCGCCACGTAGCGGGCATGCGGCACCACACAAGAATACATAGCCAATCCAGAGGAGACCTGTCATGCCTGAAGTGCAAAGGATGACCCTGACGCAGTTCCTGATCGAGCAGCGCCGCCGCTACCCGGACGCCAGCGGCGGCTTCAACGGCCTGATCCTCAATGTCGCCATGGCCTGCAAGGAGATCGCGCGCGCCGTGGCATTCGGCGCGCTGGGCGGCCTGCACGGCAAGGCCGGTGGTCCGGGCGGGGTCGAGGCCGCCCTAAACGTGCAGGGCGAGGTCCAGCAGAAGCTGGACGTGCTCAGCAATGACACCTTCCTGCGCGTCAACGAATGGGGCGGGTACCTCGCCGGCATGGCCTCGGAAGAAATGGAGGCGCCGTACCAGATCCCCGCGCAATACCCGCGCGGCAAGTACCTGCTGGTGTTCGATCCGCTCGATGGCTCCTCCAACATCGACGTCAATGTCTCGGTGGGCAGCATCTTCTCGGTGCTGCGCGCGCCGGAGGGGACCGCCGACGTCACCGAGCAGGCTTTCCTGCAGCCGGGCACCGCGCAGGTGGCGGCGGGCTATGCGCTCTACGGACCCACGACCATGCTGGTGCTGACGGTCGGAAACGGGGTCAATGGCTTCACGCTGGATCCGAACCTGGGGGAGTTCTTCCTCACGCATCCGAACCTCACGGTGCCCGCCGATACCCGGGAATTCGCCATCAACGCCTCGAACAGCCGCTTCTGGGAAGCGCCCATCAAGCAATACGTGTCGGAGTGTCTGGCCGGACAGACCGGGCCGCGGGGCAAGGATTTCAACATGCGCTGGATCGCGTCGATGGTGGCCGAGGCGCACCGCATCCTGATGCGCGGCGGCGTCTTCATGTACCCGCGCGATACCAGGGATCCCGCCAGGCCGGGGCGATTGCGCCTGCTCTATGAAGCCAACCCGATCGCGTTCCTGATGGAGCAGGCCGGCGGGCGCGCCAGCACCGGGCGCCAGGCGCTGATGTCGGTGGCGCCGGGCGCGCTGCACCAGCGCATCGGCGTGATCTTCGGCTCGCGCCATGAAGTGGAGCGGATCGAGCGCTACCACAACGAGCAGACCGACCCCGAGCTACCCAATCCCCTGTTCAACGAGCGCAGCCTGTTCCGCGCGTCCGCCTGAGGCCCCTGCCATGTCAGAACGTTATCCCATCATCGCCATCACCGGCTCTTCCGGCGCAGGCACCACCTCGGTGACCCGTACCTTCGAGAACATCTTCCGGCGCGAGGGCGTGAAGTCGGTGGTGATCGAAGGCGACAGCTTCCACCGCTACGACCGCGCCGAGATGAAGATCAAGATGGCCGAGGCCGAACGCACCGGCAACATGAACTTCAGCCACTTCGGCGAAGAGAACAACCTGTTCAGCGAGCTGGAGGGCCTGTTCCGCTCGTATTCGGAAACCGGCACCGGCATGCACCGGCACTACCTGCACAGCCCCGAGGAAGCGGCGCCGTTCGGGCAGGAACCGGGCACCTTCACGCAGTGGGAGCCGTTGCCGGAAGACACTGACCTGCTGTTCTACGAGGGTTTGCATGGCGGCGTGGTCACCGACCAGGTCAATGTCGCGCGGTATCCCAACCTGCTGATCGGCGTGGTGCCGGTGATCAACCTGGAGTGGATCCAGAAACTGTGGCGCGACAAGAAGCAGCGCGGCTATTCGACCGAGGCCGTGACCGACACCATCCTGCGCCGCATGCCGGACTACGTGAACTACATCTGCCCGCAGTTCTCGCGCACCCATGTGAACTTCCAGCGGGTGCCGTGCGTGGACACCTCCAACCCGTTCATCTCGCGCGAGATTCCCGCGCCCGATGAAAGCATGGTGGTGATCCGCTTTGCCAACCCCAAGGGCATCGACTTCCAGTACCTGCTGAGCATGATCCACGACTCGTTCATGTCGCGCGCCAACACCATCGTGGTCCCGGGCGGCAAGATGGAGTTGGCCATGCAGCTGATCTTCACGCCCTTCGTGCTGCGCATGATGGAACGCCGCAAGCGCGCGACCCAGTAAGGAGCCGAGATGAACGCACCCGAACGCATCGACTCCGCGGCGCGCTGCGCCAATGCACTGCGCTTCCTCGCCGCCGACGCGGTGGAGCAGGCCAGGTCCGGCCACCCCGGCGCACCGATGGGCATGGCCGAGATGGCCGAAGTGCTGTGGCGCCGCCACTTGCGCCACAACCCGGCCAATCCGGCCTGGCCCGACCGCGACCGCTTCGTGCTGTCCAATGGCCATGCCTCGATGCTGCTGTATGCGCTGCTGCACCTGAGCGGCTATGACGTGCCGATGGCGCAGTTGCGCCAGTTCCGCCAGCTGCACGCGATCACGCCGGGCCATCCGGAAGTGGGCGTGACGCCCGGCATCGAGACCACCACCGGGCCGCTGGGGCAGGGGCTGGCCAATGCCGTCGGCATGGCGTTGGCGGAAAAGCTGCTGGCCAACACCTTCAACCGGCCCGGCTTCGATATCGTCGATCATCACACCTATGTGTTCGTCGGCGATGGCTGCCTGATGGAAGGGCTCAGCCACGAGGCCGCTTCGCTGGCGGGAACGCTCAAGCTGGGCAAGCTGATCTGCCTGTACGACGACAACGGCATTTCCATCGATGGCGACGTGGCCGGCTGGTTTGCCGACGATACGCCGCAGCGCTTTGCCGCCTACGGCTGGCATGTGATCGCCGGCGTCGACGGACACGACGCGCACGCCATCGACGCCGCGCTGCATGCGGCCAAGGCCGAGCGCGGGCGGCCCACGCTGATCTGCTGCCGCACCGTGATCGGCCAGGGCGCGCCGGCCAAGGCCGGCGGCCACGACGTACATGGCGCGCCGCTGGGCCGTGCCGAAATCGACGCGATGCGCGCGGCGCTGGGCTGGGAAGCGCCGCCGTTCACGGTGCCGGCCGATGTGGCCGATGCCTGGGATGCGCGCGCGCAAGGCGCCGCGCGCGAGGCCGAATGGGAGGCGCGCTTTACCGGCTATTGCGCCGCGTATCCGGAACTGGCCGATGCCTTCGTGCGGCGCGTCCACGGCCGCCTGCCCGAGGGCTTCGATGCGCAGCTGCTGTCGCTGCTGGATTCGCCATCGCCGCTGCAAGACAAGATCGCCACGCGCAAGGCCTCGCAGCTGTGCCTGGAGGCGCTGACGCCCGTCTTGCCCGAACTGCTGGGCGGCTCGGCCGACCTGACCGGCTCCAACCTGACCAACGTCAAGGCCTCGGTCTGGGTCAACCATGCCGGCCACGGCAATTACGTCAGTTACGGCGTGCGCGAGTTCGGCATGGCGGCGGTGATGAACGGCATTGCGCTGCACGGCGGGCTGATTCCCTACGGCGGTACCTTCATGGCGTTCTCGGATTACTCGCGCAACGCCATCCGCATGGCGGCGCTGATGCGCCTGCGCGTGGTCCACGTGCTGACCCATGACTCCATCGGCCTGGGCGAGGACGGGCCCACGCACCAGCCGGTGGAGCATGCCGCCAGCCTGCGGCTGATTCCCAACAACCGGGTCTGGCGCCCCTGCGACGGCGCCGAAACCGCGTGCGCCTGGCTGGCCGCGCTGCGGCGCGCGGACGGCCCGACCTGCCTGGTGCTGTCGCGCCAGGCGCTGCCGCCGTTCGCGCGCGATGCGGCGCAGCGCGACGCGA
>JABFVP010000615.1 GCA_013362725.1 Cupriavidus sp. | reverse complement strand
AAGACGGGTCATGCATCGCCATGCCGGCGGCGCCCTGCACCAGCGGCTCGACGATCAGCGCGGCAATCGCGCCGGCGCGCTCGCGCAGCAACGCCTCCAACTCCGCCAGCGCGCGCGCCGCCACGTCGGCGGCGGACTCGCCGCGCCGCGCCTGGCGTGCATCGGGCGACATCACCACGTGCGCGCGGCGGATCAGCGCGTCGTAGGCATCGCGGAAGATCTCCACGTCGGTGACGGCGAGCGCGCCGACGGTTTCGCCGTGGTAGCCGTGGCGCAGGCAGACGAACTCGCGCTTGGCGGGCAGGCCGGTGTTGCGCCAGTAGTGGAAGCTCATCTTCAGCGCGATCTCGACCGCCGAGGCGCCGTCCGAGGCGTAGAACACATTGCCGCCCGTCAGCGCCGACAGGCGCTCGGCCAGCTCCACCGCGGGCGCATGCGTGCAGCCCGCCAGCATCACATGCTCGAGCGTCTCCAGTTGTCGGGCCAGCGCGGCGTTGATGCGCGGGTTGGCATGGCCGAACAGGTTGACCCACCAGGAGCTGGTGGCGTCGAAGTAGCGCTGGCCGCCGGTATCGTGCAGCCACGGGCCTTCGCCGCGCACGATCGCCAGCGGCACGGCGTCATCGTCCGGACGCAGGCGCGTGCATGGATGCCAGACGGCGGCGCGGCTGCGCTGGCCGAGGCCAGGCGCACCGCTGCCTGGGGAAAGGGACAGGTGGTCCAAGATAGCCCTCCTTGGTTGGCCGTCCGCTGGCGCTGCTGCCGGCAAGGGCCGGTCGGGGCGGTGGTGGCGGACAGGTTGGGGAGGGTCATGTTAGGAAGGACTTCCGCAGCTTGGCAATGCCGCTGGATTTTTCCCCTTAGCAGAGCTTTGGCGGGATTTACCGAACGTTGCATGCAAGAAGCCCTGCGCTTGTGGCTAGCGTGCTGCCATCTCCACGCAGTCGCATGCGTACTTTATTTAAAGCGTCGGGTCTTCGCATGCCACGGCGAGAACTCCCCTCTCCCGCTTGCGGGAGAGGGGTTGGGGGAGAGGGCAGGAGCCACCACGAAGTAACCGCCGTCGTTCTGGCGAGCGCCGGCCCTCACCCCCGGCCCCTCTCCCGCGCGCGGGAGAGGGGAGCAACCCAGCGGCGACGCAACGCGCGACTCAGGCCGGCCGCCACGACGGCGTGCGCTTCTCCAGGAACGACTTCACCCCTTCCCTTCCCTCTTCCGACGCCCGGATCTTCGCGATGCGGTCGGCGGTATCCGCCAGCAGGTCGTTGTCGATCACGCGCCCGGCGATGTCCTGCACCAGCCGCTTGCTCTCGCGCACGGCATTGGGGCTGTTGGCGACCAGCGCGGCGGTCAGTTCGGCGACCTTGGCATCGAGCGCCTCGGCCGGCACCACCGCGTGCAGCAGCCCCAGGCGCAGCGCCTCGGCCGCGTCGAAGCGCTCGGCGGTGATGAAGTAGCGGCGCGCAGCCTGCTCGCCCATGGCGCGGATCACGTACGGGCTGATGGTGGCGGGCAGCAGTCCCAGGCGCGCCTCGGACAGGCAGAAATGCGCATGCTCTGCCGCCACCGCGATATCGCATGCGGCCACCAGCCCCATGCCGCCGGCATAGGTGTCGCCCTGGATGCGCGCGATCACCGGGCGCGGGCACGACCAGATGGCGTGCAGCATCTGCGCCAGCGTCAGCGCATCGGCGCGGTTCTGGTCGTCGGAGTAGCCCGCCATCTTCTTCATCCAGTTCAGGTCGGCGCCGGCGCAGAAGGCCGGGCCGCTGCCGGCCAGCACGATGGCGCGCACCTCGTCCATGTCGCCCAGCGCGCGGAAGGCGCCGGTCAGCTCGGCGATCACGGTCTCGTTGAAGGCGTTGCGCACGTCGGGCCGGTTCAGCGTGACGGTGGCGACGTGGTTGGCGATATTGACGGTCAGGGCAGTGAATTCCATGGTTCGCTCCGTTGGCGGATATGGCGCATATAGCGGATAAGGATGATGCGGCTCAGGTGCCCGGATCGAAGGGCAGCCCCAGCGAGCGGAAAAACCGGCCCACCTCCGGCAGCCACACCGGGATGCCTTCGCGCGCGCTGAACAGCCGGTGCGAGTCGGCGCCGAACTCGCCCACGTCGACCAGCCGGGCCTGCGCCGCGGGGCCGCTGGCGCGCGCCTTGAAGGCGTTGAACATGCGGCCCGGCAAGGGCACCGGCCAGTAGCTGTCATTGTCGCCATAGACCCACAGCGAGGGGTAGCGTGCCACGCTGCCGTAGCTGGCGAAGGCATCGACCAGGCGCTCTTCCCAGTCGGGGCAGTTCAGGTTGCGCAGCCCGCCGGCAAAGTTGACCACGCCGCGCACGCCGGGATAGGCGATGGTGCTGAACGCCATGGTGGTCAGACCGCCGTGCGACTGGCCGATCACGACGATGCGGTCCATGTCGACATAGGGCTGCGTCGACATGTAGTCGAGCGTGGCGACGACGTCGTCGGCCTGCATCATGCCGTTGGTCTCGATGTCGCAACTGCCGCCCACGTAGGCGCCGCCCGAGCGCGCGAAGCCCTGCCGCATCGGCAGCACCACCGCGTAGCCGCGGCGCAGGAACTCCACGCTCTGCGCCGGAAAGCGCGCGCGCCCCTGCATGCCGGGCCGCCCCGGCGCCTTGCCGTGGTTGATCACCACCAGCGGGAACGGCCCCGCGCCGGCCGGCTTGAACACCGTGGCTTCCAGGTCGATGCGCGACGGGATCGCGGCCTTGGGCAGCATCACCACCTGCTCCTGGAAGCGCACGCGCGCCGCCGAGTGGCCGTTGCCGTCCGCCATCTGCGCATGCCCGCACAGCGGCGCGAGCACGGCAAGCACCGTGGCCAGGGCAAGGTGGTGAAACAGGCGGGCGGCGCGGCGCATCAGGAGTCAGGCAGTATCGGTATGGCGCGACCTACATGCGGAACACGCCGAACTTCATCTCGTCGATCGGCGCATTGAGGCTGGCCGACAGGCCCAGTCCCAGCACCGTGCGCGTCTGCGCGGGATCGATCACGCCGTCGTCCCACAGACGCGCGCTGGCGTAGTACGGATGGCCCTGGTGCTCGTACTGGTCGCGGATCGGCTGCTTGAAGGCATCCTCCTCTTCCGCGCTCCACCGGCCGCCCTTCGCTTCGATGCCGTCGCGGCGCACCGTCGCCAGCACGCTCGCGGCCTGCTCGCCGCCCATCACCGAGATGCGCGCGTTCGGCCACATCCACAAAAAGCGCGGCGAATACGCGCGCCCGCACATGCCGTAGTTGCCCGCGCCGAACGAGCCGCCGATGATCACCGTGAACTTGGGTACCTGCGCGGTCGCGACCGCGGTCACCATCTTGGCGCCGTTGCGCGCGATGCCCTCGTTCTCGTACTTGCGCCCGACCATGAAGCCGGTGATGTTCTGCAGGAACACCAGCGGGATCTTGCGCTGGCAGCACAGCTCGATGAAGTGCGCACCCTTGAGCGCCGACTCAGAGAACAGGATGCCGTTGTTGGCGACGATCCCCACCGGATAGCCCCAGATGCGCGCGAAGCCGCACACCAGCGTGGTGCCGTAGCGCGCCTTGAACTCGTCGAACTCGGAGCCGTCGACCAGGCGCGCGATCACCTCGCGCACGTCGTACGGCTTGCGCGTGTCGGTCGGGATCACGCCGTACAGCTCTTCCACCGGGTACAGCGGCTCGACTGGCTCGTGCAGCCGGATCTGGTCCGGCTTGCGCCGGTTCAGGTGCTGCACGATATTGCGCGCGAGGCTCAGCGCATGGTGGTCGTTCTGCGCGAAGTAGTCGGCCACGCCTGACAGGCGCGTATGCACGTCGGCGCCGCCCAGGTCTTCCGCGCTGACTTCCTCGCCGGTGGCGGCCTTCACCAGCGGCGGGCCGCCCAGGAAGATGGTGCCCTGGTTCTTGACGATGATCGACTCGTCGCTCATCGCCGGCACGTAGGCGCCGCCGGCGGTGCAAGAGCCCATCACCACCGCGATCTGCGGGATGCCGCGCTTGGACAGGTTGGCCTGGTTGTAGAAGATGCGGCCGAAGTGGTCGCGGTCGGGGAAGACCTCGTCCTGGTTGGGCAGGTTGGCGCCGCCGGAATCGACCAGGTAGATGCACGGCAGGTGGTTTTCCTCGGCGATCTCCTGCGCGCGCACATGCTTCTTGACCGTCATCGGGTAATACGTGCCGCCCTTGACGGTGGCGTCGTTGCAGACGATCACGCATTCCTGGCCGGCGACGCGGCCGATGCCGGTGATGATGCCGGCGCCGGGCGCGGCATCGTCGTACATGTCGTACGCGGCCAGCTGCGACAGCTCCAGGAACGGCGTGCCCGGGTCAAGCAGCTGCTGCACGCGCTCGCGCGGCAGCAGCTTGCCGCGCGCCAGGTGCTTGTCGCGCGCGGCCGCGCCGCCGCCTTCGGCCAGCTTGGCGATCTT
>JABFVP010000606.1 GCA_013362725.1 Cupriavidus sp. | reverse complement strand
GTAGACGTAACGGCCCAGGTCTTCCAGACGGGCGTCGAACAAGGTCTCGAACGGCTGCCCGAGCACGGTCGCGCCCGGCATGCCGGCCAGTTCGGTCTCCAGCATCAGGCGTGCGCGATGGTTGTGGCCGACGATGCGGCCGGCATCGTCTAGCGCCAGCAGGTATTCCGGGTTGACGTCGACAAACTCGGGCGCGACGTTAAGTTTCAGGATCCAGTCGCGCCGGTGCGCGCGCAGGAAGTTGGCGTTCTCGATATGCGCGGCGTAGATGCGCACCATCTGCAGCGCCAGGCCCTGGCTGTCCTTGGCCTGCGGCGAGACCAGCGCCGAGATGTCGAGGATGGCGTGCAGCTTGCCATGTGTATCGAACAGCGGCGCCGCGGTGCAGGTCAGCGGGATATGGGTGGCGTCGAAATGGTCGGCCTGGTGCACCGTCAGCGCTTGCCCGGTGACCAGCGCGGTGCCGACCGCGCAGGTGCCGGCGCCGCTCTCGCTCCATTCCGCGCCGAGATAGAGGCCGGCGTGGCGCAGCGCGGCATCGCTGTGGGTGTCGCCGATATAGTCGACCGTAACCCCCTGGGCATCGGTCAGCAGCACCACGTAGCCCAGCGCCGCCACCTGCGCGTGCAGGCTCTGCAGGCCATGGCGGGCGATGCGGGCAAAGTCGTCGATGCGTTCCTGGTGTTCGCGCAGGCGCGTCTGCGGCAGGATGCGCGCCTCCTGCATGCGCGAGGGATCGAGCCCGTACTGGTGCACGCAGCGCCGCCATGAATTCTGGATGATCGCGTCATGCGCGATGCGCTCCGCGAGCAGGGCTGGCGGGGATAGGTAGGCGGTGGCCTGGACCACCGTCTCGATGTGCTCGCGTTGCCGCAGGTCCATCGCTGTCTCCTGTCGTCGCTGCCCGCGGCCCGGGATTTTGCTGGGGGCGGCGGATCGGGCGGACTATGCGGGCGCGTGCCTGGGTGGCCACGCCTCTGTCTGGTGTCGGCCTTCTAATGTATCCGAGCGCCTCGGCGCTATGCAAACCAGAACTGGCAGGAAATGAAAGACAGCGGCCGGCGCTCGCCGCAAGTGCGGCGAGCGTCATGCCGGCAACGGCTCAGAGTGCGGCGTTGGCCTTGAGGCTGCGCGCGGCAGCGGCGGCGATCTCGAACGATCGCAGCCGCGCCTGGTGGTCGAAGATCTGGCCGGTGATCATCAGCTCGTCCGGGCGCAGGTCATCGACAAAGCGCTGCATGCCGGCACGCACGGCCTCCGGGTCGCCCACCACCGAGCAGGCCAGCGAGCGCCGGATATGGTCGGCCTCGCTCTCGTTCCAGAGCGCTTCGATATCGTCGACCGGCGGGCGCAGCTGCCCCGGCGTGCCGCGCACCAGCGCCAGGAACTGCTGCTGCAGCGAGCTGAACAGCCGGCGCGCCTGGTCACCGGTATCGGCCGCGAACACATTGAGGCCGAGCATCACGTAGGGCCGGTCCAGCGTTTCCGACGGGCGGAAGGTGCGCCGGTACAGGTCCAGCGCCTGGCGCATGAAGCCCGGCGCAAAGTGCGAGGCGAAGGCGAACGGCAACCCCATCGCCGCGGCCAGCTGCGCGCTGAACAGGCTCGAGCCCAGCAGCCAGATCGGCACCCTAAGCCCGGCCCCGGGCACCGCGCGCAGGCGCTGGCCCGGGCGCACGTCGTCGAAGTAGGCCTGCAGCTCTTCCACGTCCTGCGGGAAGGTATCGGCGCTGTCGCTGGCCAGCTGGCGGCGCAGCGCGCGCGCGGTGGCCTGGTCGGTGCCGGGCGCGCGGCCCAGGCCGAGGTCGATGCGGCCCGGATAGAGCGAGGCCAGCGTGCCGAACTGCTCGGCGATCACCAGCGGCGAATGGTTGGGCAGCATCACGCCGCCCGAGCCCACGCGGATGCGCTGCGTGCCGTTGGCGACATAGCCGATCAGCACCGCGGTGGCGGCGCTGGCGATGCCGGGCATGTTGTGGTGCTCGGCCAGCCAGTAGCGGTGGTAGCCCAGCTGCTCGGCATGGCGCGCCAGGTCGAGCGAGTTGCGCATGGCCTGGCCGGCATCGCTGCCCTGCGGGATGGGGGCCAGGTCGAGCACCGAATAGGCGATGCCGTTGCCGGCGGGGAGAGAGTCGCGATTCATGTCGTGGTCGGGCGGGCGGCGCACGCCACACGGGCGCCGCCCGCTGCAATGCGGATGGTTCGCTATGGTAGTGAGCCTGCGCCGATCGTGCTGGCGGCGGCTTTGCGGCCCTGCGGGCGGCGTGGGTATCGTCGGGATGCTGCCGGACGCAAGGATTGAGCCGCGCGCCGCTTGCCCTTACCATTCAGCCCGATGCGAAGGAACGATCGATGACTCTCAAGACACTGGACGGCGCGCTGGCTCTGCTGACCCACTTCACCGTGCGCCAGCCCACCTGGGGCGTGCGCGAGCTGGCCAAGCACAGCGGCGTGCATTACGCGGTGGTGCACCGCGTGCTGGCCACGTTCGCCGCCAACGGCTTCCTGGTGCAGGACGCGGCCACCGGCAAGTATTCGCTGGGGCTGCGGCTGTTCGAGCTGGGGCAGGTGGTGCGCAAGAGCTTCTCGCCCGACGAGATCGTGCGCCCGGTGCTGGAGAAGCTGGCCGCGCAGAGCGGCGAGACCGTGTTCCTGTCGTGGCTCGACGGTCATGAAGGCCTGTGCGTGGGGCTGGTGCACAGCCAGCACCAGCTGCGCTTTTCGATCGAGCTGGGCGAGCGCTTTCCGCTCTATGCCGGCGCGCATGCCAAGGCCATGCTGGCGTTCCAGGACGAGGCCTTCCGCGACGAGGTCTACCGCCAGGGCGTGGCGCGGATGGGCCCGCATACCAGCCTGGAACGCGAACGCATCGAGCAGCAGCTGGCCGAAGTGCGCGAGCGCGGCTGGGCGCATACGCGCGAGGAAGCCGCGGCCAGCGTCGCCGGCCTGGCCTTGCCGCTGTGGTCGCGCGATCGCAGCGCGGTGGTGGGCTCGGTCGCCATCGCCGGGCCGCAGCAGCGGCTGGACGATGCCGCCGTGCCGCGGCTGCTGGAGGCGCTGCGCGATGCCAGCGGCCGGCTGGAAGATGTGATCGGCTTTGTGCGCTGAGGCCGGCTCAGCGCGCGCTCACGCCAGCAGCGCCTTGCCCACGTCGCCGCCCAGCACGCGCTTGCCGAGCGCGTGCCCCAGGGCCCGATAGCTTTCCCATTGCGCCTCGTCGAAGAACTGGTCGCCGGTGCCTTCCTGTGGGAAGGCCGGGTGCGTGGTGCCATAGTGCCGCACGTCGGCCGGCACCCATGACACCAGCCGCGGCTTGATCAGCACGATGCGGCAGACGCGCGCGCGCGGCGCCGCGCAGGCCGGGTCGGTGCGGAATACGTCGAGCAGCACCGCGCATTTGTCGACGGCGCCGGCGCTGGCCAGCTGGCCCGGACCGAAATCGTCCGGCACGCCGAAGACTCGGCTCAGCACCGGATGCGTGGTGGCCGACTCGGTATCGACGACGATCTCCAGGCCATGGTCGATGCGCGCCAGGCGGATCAGGTTGGCCAGGTCGCCGAAGCGATAGTCGGGATCGGCCCCGCAGTCGCACAGCACGATCAGCGCGACGTCCCGGCCCGGACGCAGCAGCTCGTAGACACCGGTGTTGTCGAAATGACCGCCGTCCGACAGGTACTGCCAGCCGCGCCGCGTGCCATGGAAGCGTGCTGTCAGCTCGCATCCCAGGTAATACTGCGTGCGCAAGATGCCGGCGGCCAGCCATGGATGCGTGGCGCGTTCGGGATGGCGCCAGCGCTCGCCCTCGCGTCCGCCGCGGCGCGCGTAGCGGGCCGGGAACGACGGCCACCACGTGCCCAGCCGCAGGTTGGCCAGCCCAAGCAGCAGCGATGTGCCGAGCGTGGTGGCACGGCCCAGCCCGGTGGACACCGCCGCGCCCGAGATCGCGATCCAGTCGCCCACCGTCAGCGCTTGCGCCAGCTTGCCCGACGACGGCCATGAGGCATCCGGGCAGCACTGCCCGCCATCGACGGTGAAGCGCGCCTAGGCGTCCGGCGCGATCGCGCTTGCCGCGCCCGGCGCCGGCAGGCTGGCACCGGGCGCCAGGCACAGCGGCTTGCCCTTGCGGTCGCGCTGGACCAGCTGCTCGGCAGGGTCGACGGTAAGGTTCAGCGTCACGTTGATCAGGTGCAGCGGCGCCAGCACGTGTGGATCGTAGTAGGCATTGAGGCTGAGCTGGTCGCCGGGCACGGGCTCGGCCACGCTGAAGCGCGCGCGCCGGCGCCGTTCCGCCACCGGGTCGGGATCGGGCTCGGCAAAGCGCTCGCCGTTGGACGCGCCCAGGAAGGCGCGCGTGAGGCGCGCCGCGTAGAAAGGTTGCAGCGTGGACAGGTTCAGGAAGCCGGTGAAGCGGCCGGCGACCAGCGCCAGCACCAGCGCCACGGC
>JABFVP010000024.1 GCA_013362725.1 Cupriavidus sp. | reverse complement strand
GGCGCCCAGGCGCAGCTGCCCAAGGTCTTCCACGTCAACTGGTTCCGCAAGGGCGACGACGGCAAGTTCCTGTGGCCGGGCTTCGGCGACAACCTGCGCGTGCTGGAGTGGATGATCCAGCGCGTGAAGGGCGATGCCGGCTCGGTGGAAACGCCGATCGGCCATCTGCCCTCGATGCAGGACCTCAACCTCGACGGCATCGCCCTGAGCGAAGAAGCGCAGGCCAAGCTGTTCGGCTTCGACCATGCCGGCTGGCAGGCCGAATTCGCCAGCATCGGGCAGTACCTGGACGAATACGGTCCGCGCATGCCGCAGGCGCTGAAGGACGAACAGCAGCGCATCGCCAAGGCGCTGGCCAACTGAGAGCTTTGCAATGACAACGAACCCCGCTGCGCTCGCGGCCAGTCGTGAATACCTGATCGACGGTCGCCCGCTGCGGGTGTTCGATGGTCATCTGCCCAATGTCGGCGATTACGTGCGCGGCCTGTCACGGGCCGCGTTCACGCGCACCGAGATCGCGCGGCCGGAAACGGCCGAGCACAAGCACTGGGCCACCGAGATCAAACTCGAGGCGTTGGCACAGCAGCCGATCTTCGACATCACCCGGCGCGCCGTGCAGGGTTTTGCCACGCCCGGTCGCGGCTATCGCCCGTACCGCGCGTACACCAACGTCGCCAGCTTCGGCGACATGCTGTTCACCCACACCGATTGCCTGCCCGACCAGCACGACCTGACCGCGCTGTGGTACCTGTGCGAGCAATGGGACGTGGAGTGGGGCGGCGAGACGATGTTCTACGACGCCCAGGACGAAGTGGCGTGCGCGGTCCGTCCGGTCCCGGGCCGGCTGGTGATCTTCGACGGCGCGATCAAGCACGTCGGCCGTCCGCCCAATCGCATCTGCTACGCGCCGCGCTACACCTTCGCCATCAAGTTCGAACCGGTGCCGCAGGGCGCATGAGTCCGTTGCTGGCGGACGCGCGCGAGTTCCCGGTCGACCTGCACGTGCCGGAACGGCGCTACGGCGTGCTGCGCATCGACGACGACGTGCTGGCGCGTT
Source organism: Cupriavidus sp. (assembly GCA_013362725.1). Taxonomy (GTDB): domain Bacteria; phylum Pseudomonadota; class Gammaproteobacteria; order Burkholderiales; family Burkholderiaceae; genus Cupriavidus. Next base: position 3,411 of record JABFVP010000024.1, on the reverse strand, counting down.
CGAGCTTCCTCGATACGCGCATCGAAGCGCCGCTCGCCGATGCCCGGCCGTTGTCGGTCGACGACGTACCCGCGGCGTTGCCGAGTGCCCGCGTGGGCTGGCTGTTCCACACCTCGTTCTGCGGCTCGACGCTGGCCGCCCGCGCGCTGCACGTGCCGCCGCACAGCGTGTGCCTGCGCGAGCCACTGGTGTTGCGCCGGCTGGGCGACGCGCGCCACGGTGGCTGGTCGCTGGACGGATTCATGGCCCCGACGCTGCGCCTGCTGTCGCGGCCGTGGCACGACGGCGGCGCGGTGGTGATCAAGCCCACGCATGCCGCGCTCAATCTCGCCATCGACCTGGTCGCGGCCACGCCGGACAGCCGTGGCGTGGTGCTGACCTCGTCTCTGGACGATTTCCTGGTCTCCAACCTGAAGAAGACGCCGGAGTCGCAGGCCAAGATCCCGCAACTGGCCGAGCGTGCGCTACGCGTAGGCACGTTCGCCTCGCGCTTGCCGCCGGCCGCGTTGCAGCCACCGGACCTGCTCTGCGCTGCCGCGCTGCAATGGGCCGCGCAGCGCGAATGCATGATCGATCTGGTCCAGGCCAGCGGCGGACGCGTGCGCGCCCTCGACATGGGCTGGCTGCTGGACGACTTGGTCGGTGCGATGGCGCAGACCGCGCGCTGGCTGCAGCTGGATATCCCCGAGCAGGCCCTGCGTGCCAATTGCCAGGCGCAGGCCGCGCGCAACGCCAAGGCCATCGCTTCGCCCTACGACTCGCAGCAACGCGCGCGCGAGGCGATGATGGTGACGCAGATGTTCCGCGACCCGCTGGCGCGCACCCGCGCCTGGGCCGACACTCATCTGCTGCCGGCGATGCGGCCAACGGCCCGCGCCACGCCCGACAACTGGATTGCCTAGAGTCTGTTCGATGCCCAACCCCGCACTGCAATCGACCATCCAACGTCTCTGGGAACGCGGCGAGACCGCCATGCGCCAGAAGAACTGGCGCGAGGCGGCCAAGGCGTTCGAGGAAATCCTGGCGCTCGAGCCCGGGCACCTGCCGGCGATGCTGAAGGCGTCGTCCGCGCTGCTGCAGCTGGACCAGTACAACAAGGCGCGCGCGCGGCTGATGAGCGCGCTGGCCGTGGCCAACCATCATCCCGGCCTGGTCATGGAGCTGGGCCGCAAGCTGCGCCAGTTCCATGAGCCGGCGCTGCTGCTGGACCTGCTCGAACGCAGCCGTTTCATCGCCAACGCGCCGCCACCGGCGCTGACCGAGATGGCGCTGATCGTCAGTTCGATCGGCGACCAGGAAACCGCGCTGGCGCTGGTGCGGCGTGCGACGCAGCTGGCCCCCGATGCGTTCCAGGGCCGCTACCTGCACGGCACGGTGCTGATGTTCCTGGGGCGCATGGAAGAAGCCGAAACCGAGCTGGAGGCCTGCATCCGCCTGCAGCCGGATTTCCCGCAGGCGCACTGGGTGCTGTCGCGCCTGCGCAAGTGGGGCGAGCACGACCACCACGTCGAACGCCTGCGCCAGCAGATGGCCAAGGTGCGTCCCGGCAGCGAGCCTGAGGCGTACTTCTCCTTCGCCCTGCACAACGAACTGCACGACCTCAAGCGCTTCGACGAATCCTGGCAGGCGCTGGAGCGCGGTTGCCAGGTCAAGACGAAGCTCGACCCGTACCACGAGCGCAGCACGCGCGAGCTGTTTTCGCGCGTCAAGCAGATATGCACGCCGGAATTCGTGCGCGCCGCGCCGCGCGAGGACGCCTACACGCCCATCTTCATCGTCGGCATGCACCGCTCCGGCACCACGCTGCTGGAGCGCATCCTTGGCGGCCACAGCCTGGTGTCCGACGGCGGCGAGACCTACGCGTTCACCGCGCAACTGAAGATCGCCGCCGACCACAAGACCGAGCATGCCCTCGACCTGCAGACCGCCGACCGCCTGGTCGACGCGGACTTCGTCGCCATCGGCCGCGGCTTCATCGAGGCCTCGCGCTGGCGCGCCAAGGGCAAGCCGTTCCTCACCGAGAAGCTGCCGCCGAACCTGATCAACGCCGGCTTCATCGCCAAGGCGCTGCCCAACGCGCGCATCCTGCACATGGTGCGCGACCCGGCCGACACCTGCTTCTCCAACCTGCGCACGTACTTCTCCAACGCCGCGCTGTACTCGTTCGACCAGGTGAGCCTGGCCAACTACTTCGGCCATTACCGCGACCTGATGCAGCACTGGCGCACGGTCATGCCCGAGCGCGTGCTCGACATCGCCTACGACGACCTGGTGCGCGACACCGAGGCGACGGCGCGGCGCATCTTCGACTTCTGCGGCCTGCCGTTCGAAGCCGACGCGCTGCGGGTGGAGCGCTCCTCCGGCGCGGTGTCCACGGCCAGTAGCGCCTCGGTGCGCCAGGGCATCCTCACCGACCGCGGGGCCGCCTGGGCCCCGTACCAGGCGCACCTGGCGCCCCTGCTGGACCGGCTGGTCGAACTGGGCGTGATGGAGCGCCCGGCCTGACCCTTGGGCGGGCCCATCCGGGAAGTCAGGTAGTTAAACCCTCGCGCTGGAGCGGGCATCGAAGTCGATATGCTGACCCTCGTGACCGACTACCTGCCCGAAGCGCCCACCGCCGAAACCGGCGGCGAGGAGCGCGCCCTGGTGGCCGCCGCCGCCCGCGGTGAGGTCGGGGCCTTCGAGTCGCTCTACCGCCGCCACGCCGGGCGCGTCCACGGCGTCATCGTCCGCCTGGTGGGCGGGCACGGCGCCCGCGCCGAGGACCTGACCCAGGAAGCGTTCGTCCGCGCCTGGCAGGCGCTGCCGGCGTTCCGCTTCGAGTCCTCGTTCTCGACCTGGCTGCACCGCCTGGCGGTCAACACCGCGCTGATGGAACTGCGCAGCCGCCGCAGCCGCCCGCAGGACGACGGCGACGAGGACGTGTTCGAGCTGCTGGGCAGCGCCGATTCGGCCGGCCACACCACGGCACTGTCGATGGACCTGGAACGGGCGGTGGCCAGCCTGCCGCCGCGTGCCCGCGCCGTGCTGGTGCTGTACGACGTGGAAGGCTGGAAGCACGAGGAAATCGCCGCCGAGCTGGGCATGGCCGTGGGCAGTTCCAAGGCACAGCTTCACCGCGCACGCAGCCTGCTGCGGACGCGACTGGGAGAAACCGCATGAACACCCAAGACAACCACCGCAACGCCCCGGACAACCGCGCGGGCGCGGACGAACTTCCCGACGCGCTGCGCTTCCAGTTGCGCGCGCTGCGCCAGGACACCCCGCCGACGAACGACCTGTGGCCGTCCATCGCCGACCGCCTGCAACCGCAGGTAAGCGCGGCGCCGCGTCGCCGTCGTCCCGCCTGGCCGATGCCGGTGGCGCTGGCCGCCACGCTGGCGATCGCCGTGGGCGCGGTCGGTCTGTGGC
>JABFVP010000295.1 GCA_013362725.1 Cupriavidus sp. | reverse complement strand
CGCCGCCATGGCGTTGCCGAACACCCCGCAGGCACCATAGGCCAGGAACATCAGGCTGAGCGCGCCGCCGCTGATGCCATGGACGTTGCGCATCAGCGGCGCAATATAGGTGAACAGCGTGAACATGCCCGCCGACGAGATCATGGTGGTCAGCACCACCAGCATCACCGGCTTGTGGCGCAGCACCGCGCCCCAGGCCTCGCGCCCGGCCGGCGGCACCATCAGCCCGCGCGGCAGCGCCCGCCACACCGCCGCCGCCACCAGCAGCGCCATTACGCCGACCAGCGCCATGCTGACGCGCCAGCCCAGCGTGCTGGCAATCCACGTCCCCAGCGGCACGCCCACCACGCTGGCGATGCTCCAGCCCAGGAACACGAAGCTGATGGCGCGCCCGCGGGTCTGCGCATTGACCAGCAGCGGCAGCGTGGCCGCGGTCTGCGGCGTATAGATGGCCGCCCCAATCGCGGTCAGGAAGCGGATCGCCATCAGCGCGGCAAAGCTGGGGGCCAGGGCCGCGGCCAGGTGCATCACCCCATAGACCAGCAGCGAGCCGGCCAGCAACAGCCGTCGGTCGATGCGCGAGCCCAGCGTGGCGAACAGCGGGGCGCCCACGCAAGTAGCCAGCGCGAACACCGAGATCAACTGCCCGGCACTGGCCGCGCCTAACCCGAAGTCGCCGGCGATGTCGTTCAACATGCCGGTCACGATCATCGCACCGGTGCCAATGACGAAATTGCCGACGCAGAGCGTCACGAGCCTGGGGTCCATGCCGGCCTTGGGAGAGGGATCGGCGCGCAGGGCGCCTTGTTGTTGTCTGGGCTGCCGCGGGCCATGGCAGGCCGGGCGGTAAGGGAAGTCCCGAGTGTAGCGGTTTCGGGAAATTCGCGTTCGCGGGGGATAGGCAGGCGCCAGCCGCAGCCAACACCGTCCGAACCAGGCTCCCCTCGCCCGCTTGCGGGAGAGGGGTGGGGGAGAGGGCCGGAGTACCCACGAAGTGAGGCGCGTCGGTTTGCCAGCGCCTGCCCTCTCCCCCGGCCCCTCTCCCGCGGGCGGGAGAGGGGAGCAAACCGGCGGGAGCCGACGCGCCTCAGCGCGTCAGCGCGTCAGCGCCTCAGCGCGTCAGCACCGGCGCCAGCGCCTTCGGGTTGACGATGCAGTCGTGCTTGCCGTCCAGCACATCCAGGATGTTCTGGAACGCCGTGCGGAAATACAGCTCGTAGCTGTCGCGTTCGACATAGCCCAGGTGCGGCGTGCAGATGCAGTTTTCCATGCGCAGCAGCGCGTGGCCCTGCAGGATCGGTTCGGACTCAAAGACGTCGATCGCCGCCATGCCCGGGCGGCCGCGGTTCAGCGCGGTGACCAGGGCGTTCTCTTCCAGCAGCTCAGCGCGGCTGGTGTTGACGAACAGGGCAGTGGGCTTCATCGCGGTCAGGTCGGCCTGCTTGACGATGCCGCGGGTGTCGTCGTTCAGGCGCAGGTGCAGCGACAGCACATCGCTGTCGGCGAACAGTTGTTGCTTGGATGCCGCCACGTCCAGGCCATCGGCGCGCGCGGCTTGCTGTGACGCCTCGCGGCCCCAGATCAGCACCTTCATGCCGAAGGCGCGGCCGTAGCCGGCCAGCAGCCGGCCGATCTTGCCGTAGCCCCAGATCCCTAGCGTCTGACCTCGCAGCACCTGGCCCAGGCCGAAATTGGGCGGCATCGTGGTCGATTTGAGCCCCGACTGCTGCCACGCGCCGTGCTTCAGGCTGGCCACATACTGCGGAATGCGGCGCTGGGCCGCCATGATCAGGGCCCAGGTCAACTCCGCCGGCGCCACCGGCGAGCCCACGCCTTCCAGCACCGCCACGCCGCGGTCGGTGGCGGCATCGATGTCGATATGGCTGCCGGGCCCGGCGCCGACCCGTCCGGTCTGGCTGATCAGCTTCAACTTCGGCAGCTTTTCCAGCAATTGGCGGGTGATGCGGGTCCGTTCGCGGATCAGCACCACGGCTTCCACATCCGACAGGCGCGCTGCCAGCTGGCCCACGCCCTTGACGGTGTTGTTGAACACCTTGACGTCGTGGCCCTCCAGCAGGCTGAAGCAAGGCAGCTTGCGCACGGCATCCTGATAATCGTCGAGTACGGCAATCTTCATCGGCAACCCTGGTTATCTTCGGGACGTTGTGCCAGTTGGTGCGCGCGCCCACCGAGGCGCGTGCAGGCCAACAGTATTGTTGTGAAACGTTTGCGAACCCGCACCGGCGCGCCGCAACCCTGGTGTCGGCGCGGCCAAATACCGCGCCGGCCGCCGCCGGCAATTGTTGCGCAGCAAAAAACAGGGGGGTGCGCCAGTGGTATCCTTGCCCGCTCCGGTGCCGCCGCGGATTGTCGGTCGAGCCTTGCTCCCGTCACGCGGCTGCCTCCGGACAGAGCCCGGCCGGCATCTGCGGGCCACCCTGCGCGGGCGAAGCGCCACTGTAGCGCAGCCGCGGCGACCGCCGCGACCTTTTGCGCAGACCGGGCCGCCGCGGAGTTGTAACGGGATGTGACGCTCCCGATGCGGCGCCTGCGGTGGCAGTGACAGTGGCAGCGGCAGTGACGGCTACGGCGCCCGGCGCGCATGACGACCCGCCGGCCAGGCTTGGTACGGATTCCTTCCCTTCCTTCCCTTTACAAACCTGGAGTTTGCAGTATGAACCACCCCACGATGCAAGGTACGGCAGCCGTCAATGCGCCGGCCTGGGTCAAGCACCCCAAGCTGATCGCCTGGGTCGCGGAAATCGCCGCGCTGACCAAGCCGGACAATATCTACTGGTGCGACGGCTCGCAGGAAGAATATGACCGCCTGTGCGAGCAGATGGTCGCCGCCGGCACCATGAAGCGGCTGAACCCGGCCAAGCGCAAGAACTCCTTCCTGGCCCTGTCGGACCCGTCGGACGTGGCGCGCGTCGAAGACCGTACCTTCATCTGTTCCGAGAAGCAGGAAGATGCCGGCCCGACCAACAACTGGACCCCGCCGGCCGAGATGCGCCAGACCCTGGCCGGCCTGTTCGACGGCTGCATGCGCGGCCGCACCCTGTATGTGGTGCCGTTCTCGATGGGGCCGCTGGGTTCGCCGATCGCCCATATCGGCGTGGAACTGTCCGATTCGCCGTACGTGGCGGTCAACATGCGCATCATGACCCGCATGGGCAAGGCCGTGTACGAGGTGCTGGGCAGCGATGGCGCCTTCGTGCCGTGCGTGCACACCGTGGGCAAGCCGCTCGCCGCCGGCGAGCAGGACGTGGCGTGGCCGTGCAATCCGACCAAGTACATCGTCCATTTCCCGGAAACGCGCGAGATCTGGTCGTTCGGCTCGGGCTACGGCGGCAATGCGCTGCTGGGCAAGAAGTGCTTCGCGCTGCGGATCGCCTCGACCATGGGCCGCGACGAAGGCTGGCTCGCCGAGCACATGCTGATCCTCGGCGTGACCTCGCCCGAGGGCAAGAAATACCATGTCGCCGCGGCCTTCCCGTCGGCCTGCGGCAAGACCAACTTCGCCATGCTGATCCCGCCCAAGGGTTTCGAGGGCTGGAAGGTCACCACCATCGGCGACGACATCGCCTGGATCAAGCCGGGCAAGGACGGCCGCCTGTACGCGATCAACCCGGAAGCCGGCTACTTCGGCGTGGCGCCGGGCACCAGCGAGAAGACCAACTACAACGCGATGGCGACGCTGAAGGAAAACGTCATCTTCACCAACGTGGCGCTGACCGACGACGGCGACGTGTGGTGGGAAGGCATGACCAAGGAAGCGCCCGCGCACCTGATCGACTGGCAGGGCAAGGACTGGACCCCGGAGATCGCCCGCGCCACCGGCGCCAAGGCCGCGCACCCGAACGCGCGCTTCACCGCGCCCGCGTCGCAATGCCCTTCGATCGACGAGAACTGGGACAACCCGGCCGGCGTACCCATCGATGCGTTCATCTTCGGCGGCCGCCGCTCGACCACGGTGCCGCTGGTGACCGAGGCGCGCAACTGGACCGAAGGCGTCTACATGGCCGCCACCATGGGCTCGGAAACCACCGCCGCGGCGGCCGGCCAGCAAGGCGTGGTGCGCCGCGACCCGTTCGCGATGCTGCCGTTCTGCGGCTACAACATGAGCGACTACTTCGGCCACTGGCTCGCACTGGGCAACAAGCTTGAGGCCGCGGGCGCAGGGCGCCGAGCACGTGTTCGGCACCTCGCCGCGGTATCAGGACCTGAACTGGAACGGCGTCGAGTTCTCGCCGGCGCAGTTCGAGCAGGTCACCTCGATCGATCGCGATGCCTGGCAGAAGGAGCTGGCGCTGCATGACGAACTGTTCACGCAGCTGAAGCACCACCTGCCGCCGGCGCTCGCGCCGACGCGCGCCGCACTCGGCAAGCGACTGGACGGCTAAACAGGCCGCATCGCGCCGGTTTGATCCCCTCTCCCGCGCGCGGGAGAGGGGCCGGGGGTTAGGGCAGG
>JABFVP010000039.1 GCA_013362725.1 Cupriavidus sp. | reverse complement strand
CTCGGCGCCAGCATCTCCGGAATGCCGGGACCGCCCTTGGGGCCCAGGTAGCGCAGCACCAGGATGTCGCCGGGGTTGATGCGGTCGGCCAGGATCGCGTCCATCGCGCTCTGCTCGTCCTCGAACACGCGCGCCGGGCCGGTGATGACCGGGTTCTTCAGGCCGGTGATCTTGGCGACCGCGCCTTCCTCGGCGAGGTTGCCCTTGAGGATGGCCAGGTGGCCCTCGGCGTAGAGCGCCCGTTCGATTGGCAGGATCACGTCCTGGTCGGCGCGCGGGGTGTCGGGCACATGCTCGAGTTCCTCGGCCAGGGTGCGGCCGGTGATGGTGATGCAGTCGCCGTGCAGCAGGCCGGCCTTGAGCAGGATCTTCATCACCTGCGGGATGCCGCCGGCGCGGTGCAGGTCGGTCGCCACGTACTGGCCCGACGGCTTGAGGTTGCAGAGTACCGGCACCTTGCGGCGGATGCGCTCGAAGTCGTCGATGGTCCATTCGACCTCGGCGGCATGCGCGATCGCCAGGTAGTGCAGCACCGCGTTGGTGGAGCCGCCGGTGGCCATGATCAGCGCCACCGCGTTCTCGATCGATTCGCGCGTGATGATGTCGCGCGGCTTGAGGTCGCGCTTGACGGCCTCGACCAGCACGCGCGCCGATGCGGCGGCGCTGTCGACCTTTTCCTGGTCGGGGTTGGCCATGGTCGAGGAATACAGCAGCGACATGCCCAGCGCCTCGAACGATGAACTCATGGTGTTGGCCGTGTACATGCCGCCGCACGACCCGGTGGACGGGCACGCGTTGCGCTCCACCCCTTCGAAGTCTTCCTCGCTCATGCGCCCCGCGGTGAACTCGCCGACGGCCTCGAACGACGATACGATGGTCAGGTCCTTGCCCTTCCAGTGGCCCGGCTTGATGGTGCCGCCGTAGACGTAGATGCCCGGCACGTTGGTGCGTGCCAGCGCGATCATGCCGCCCGGCATGTTCTTGTCGCAGCCGCCGATCACCACCACGCCGTCCATCCACTGTCCCTGGGCCGCGGTCTCGATGCAGTCGGCGATGACCTCGCGCGAGATCAGCGAGTACTTCATGCCCTCGGTGCCCATCGACATGCCGTCCGAGATGGTGGGCGTGCCGAACACCTGCGGGTTGGCGCCAGCGGCGCGGATCGCGTCGATGGCGGCGTCGGCCAGGCGCTGCAGGCCGGCATTGCACGGCGTGATGGTCGAATGGCCGTTGGCGATGCCCACCATCGGCTTGTCGAAGTCTTCCTTCTGGTAGCCGAGCGCGTAGTACATCGAACGGTTGGGGGAGCGTGCCACGCCTTGCGTGATGTGCCGGGAGCGCTTGTTGAATGCCATGGTTGGGAGTCTCCGGGATCCTTGTTCTATGCTGCCGCGGGCGCGCGGCGGGCGCTGTGATGGGGCAAGAATGACGCCTGCGTTTTGGCGTGTCAAATGGATTGTCCGGGCGCCGACGGGCGCCGACGGGTGCCGCCCGCGGCGTCCGCCCCGCGGGGCGCTGCGGGGATTTGTGACATCATTACGGGCTACGATGCGTGCGCGGACCAGGCCTTGGCATTGCCCCGTGCAACCTTCGCCGCACCCGCGCGTCTCAACTGGCGCCGCAGGGCCGGCGCCGCCGCTGCCTCACAACCACCATTCACGCCAACATGCTGATTCATCCCCAGTTCGACCCGGTTGCCATCCACCTGGGCCCGCTTGCGATCCGCTGGTACGGGTTGATGTACCTGGCCGGGTTCGTCATGTTCCTATGGTTCGGGCGCCTGCGCATCCGCCAGCCGCATGTCGCCGCCAGGGGCTGGACCACGCGCGACCTCGACGACATGCTGTTTTTTGGCGTGCTGGGCGTGATCCTGGGGGGGCGGCTCGGCTACGTGCTGTTCTACAAGCCGTCGTACTACCTGTCGCATCCGATGGAGATCTTCAAGGTGTGGGAGGGCGGCATGGCCTTCCATGGCGGCTTCCTCGGCGTGGTGGTGGCGATGTGGCTGTTCGGGCGGCTGCGCCGCCGCCACTGGATGGAAGTGACTGACTTCATCGCACCGATGATCCCGTGCGGGCTGGCCGCCGGGCGCATCGGCAACTTCATCAACGGCGAGCTGTGGGGGCGCGCCACCGACCTGCCGTGGGGCATGATCTTCCCGCAGGCCGGCGACAACATCCCGCGCCATCCGTCACAGCTCTACCAGTTTGCCGGCGAGGGCGTGGCGCTGTTCATCATCCTGTGGCTGTTCGCGCGCAAGCCGCGGCCGATGGGCGCGGTGTCGGGCGTGTTTCTGATCGGCTACGGCGCGTTCCGCTTCGTCGCGGAATTCGCGCGCGAGCCCGACAACTTCCTGGGCCTGCTGGCGCTGAAGATGTCGATGGGGCAGTGGCTGAGCCTGCCGATGATTCTGGCGGGCATCGCCATGGTGATCTGGGCCTACCGCCGCCAGCCCGGCGCCGGTGCGCCGCAGCCGGCGGCCTGAGTCCGGCCTTCAACGGCCGTTTCAAAAACGCAACGATGGCGGGCAGGGGAATTGCGGCGATGGCCTCACATTCTGACGCCGATAAATAGCGCCGGCGGCACAATTTGCATTGGCGCGCGTGGCCATCCCATGCGGTAACGTCGGCACCATGGAAAACCCTCGTAACACTTTGGAAACATCCTGTTACACTGGGCTCATCTTGTAACAATTTGCAATTCAGTGCCATCCATAAAATCAAGGGCTTAGCCCGACTGGCACGTAAATCGCTAGTGTCATTGTTACAAGATGAGCGGCGAGCCACAGCCGCCAACGGCAGTGCCAGGGGGGAGTACGGCTCTTCGGGTCGAGAGTTACGCTAGCCGCGCTGCACGGATCAAAAAGGGCACGGGAAAATCCGCGCGCTTTGGCGCGTTTGCAACAGGGGTGGCGCAGGGCCAGCGCCAGGTCAATCCATGGACCCACGCGGCGGATGCATTGGTGTCCGTCAGCGATGAACCACGCAGTACTGCAGTTCTTTTCAGGCGCGGGCGTTTCCTTGCGGGAGGCAAGGAAACGTCCGCCGCACCTCACTCGCCAATCCCGCTCAATCCTCGCGCCCTACGTTGCGGCGCACCATCGAAAGTCCTTGTAACGTTCGCGCCCTAATCCATAATTATGAATTATGGGATCCGGTGCATACGCCATCGGATCCGCCATGCGATACAGGAGGAGGCATGCGCATCGTCCAGCAAGCGCTGTATCTGGAAGTGGCAGACCGGCTGCGCGCCATGATCGACGCGCATACGCTGGTGCCTGGCGCATGGATCGACGAAAGCGCGATGGCCGAAACGCTGGGCATCTCGCGCACGCCGCTGCGCGAGGCGCTCAAGGTGCTTGCCGCCGAAGGCCTGGTGCGGCTGGAGCCGCGCCGCGGCTGTTTCGTCAATGAACTGTCCGAGCAGGACCTCGACGAGATCTTCCCGTTGATGGCCCTGCTCGATGGGCGTTGCGCCTGTGAGGCTGCGCGCACTGCCACCCGCGCCGACCTCGACGCGCTCGACGGCCTGCATGCCGACCTGGCGCGCTATGCGCAGGCCGGCGATATCGACGCCTACTACGAGACCAACGCCCAGATCCATGAAGCAATCCAGCGGCTCGCGGGCAACCGCTGGCTGAGCGGGCTGATCAGCGACCTGCGCAAGGTGCTGCGGCTGTCGCGCCACAAGAGCCTGAAGCTGCCGGGCCGGATCCAGGAGTCCTGCGCCGAGCACCTGAGCGTGTTTGCCGCGCTCAAGGCGCGCGACCCGGAAGGCGCCGAAGCCATGATGAAAACCCACTTGCTGCGCCAGCGCGGTGCGTTGCAGGCGCTCGATGGCGGCGGCGCCGCGATGGCGCAGGACGTAACCGAGCTACCCGAGGTAAAGGCGGCCGTGCGCGCCCCGCCGGCCTTGCGCGTGGCGGGCGCCGAAGACTGACTCCCGCACACCGCCACGCCAGCCACAGTTTCCCCCACGTTCACATCGATGCATCAAGGCAGGTACCGCATGAACTCCTTCGATACGGGTGACCAGAAGATCAGCGCGCCGCTGGGCGAGAGCGAGCCGTCCAGCTCCAATATCCTGTCGCGGCTGGGCCGCTGGTGGGGACGCAAGGGCGAGGGCGACGCCAAGGCCAATGGCGATGCCAGGGCCGCCACGCCGGCCGATGGCGAGGCGCCGCTGCCGCCGCGCGTGGTGCGCCGCCAGCGCGAGCAACTGCGCCTGTGCTTCGATGCGCGCCTGACCGACGGCGCCGCCAATGCCGCCGCGCAGGCCTGGCAGGCTGAATACGAAGCCGCCGGCGAGGCCACGCGGCGCGGCATGCTGGCGGTGCTGGCCGAAGTGGCCAGCAACGGCAGCGAAGACCCCGCGGCCGATGGCGACAAAGGCGCGCGCGCGGGCCAGGCGCAGTCCAACGCCCGCATCCGTTTCTTCAAGCGGCTGGCCGCGCTGCATGGCCAGCGCGGCAACA
>JABFVP010000451.1 GCA_013362725.1 Cupriavidus sp. | reverse complement strand
GCCGGGCCACCAACAGGGAACTTCACCGGCCTGACGCGCCCCAGCAAAGCGGGACGGATCTTATCCGTCCCGCTTTGCTTTTGCGGCTGCCGAAGTTGCGCGCGGGGTGTCCCCGGCCGGCCTTGCCGCCACGCGGCATTGTCAGCCTGACACCGACAGCCCGGGCGCGCGCGCGGCACTACAATGACAACATCGCAAGCGGTTCCGCCTGCACCCGACGTGCACCGGGCCGAAGTGCCGGTCCGTTAAACCCGTGGAGCCCCACATGATCCGCGTCCTGATCGCCGACGACCACGAGATTGTGCGTGCCGGGCTGCGTCAGTTCATTTCCGAAGAACCCGATATCCAGGTGACCGGCGAGGCCGGCAGTGGCGACGAAGTCATGGCGCAGCTGCGCGATGCCGAGTTCGACGTGCTGGTGCTCGACATCTCGATGCCGGACCGCAACGGCATCGACGTGCTCAAGCTGATCCGCCAGCGCAAGCCCGACCTGCCGGTGCTGATCCTGTCGACATACCCGGAAGACCAGTACGCGATCAACCTGATCCGTGCCGGCGCGTCCGGCTACCTGACCAAGGAAAGCGCACCCGACGACCTGGTCAAGGCAATCCGCACGGTGGCGCAGGGCCGCCGCTACGTCAGCGCGACCGTCGCCGATCTGCTGATCGGCGGGCTCGACAAGCCGACCGAGCAGCCGGTGCACCAGATGCTGTCCGAGCGCGAGTTCCAGATCTTCTGCAAGCTGTCGCGCGGACAGTCGGTGTCGGTGATCGCCGACGAGCTGTTCCTCAGCGTCAAGACCGTCAGCACCTACCGTTCGCGCATCCTGGAGAAAATGGGCATGAAGACCAACGCCGACCTGACCTATTACGCGATCAAGAACGGCCTGGTGGAATAGCAGTTCAATCGCGGCCCGCGCGGGCCGCCCCGGAAGGGACCCGCAATACAAAATATGTCGGAGCAGGATTCGAACACTTCCTACCGGGCGCTGAACGTGCTGCTGATTGAAGATTCGGCGGTCCTGCGCGGCATGCTGCTCGAATACCTGAAGGATTTCCCGTTTATCGAGAACGTCGATTGGGCCGATACCGAAGCCCTGGCGCTGCGCCTGCTCGCCGCCGGCGAGTACGACGTCGCCATCGTCGACCTGCAACTGCGCCAGGGTAACGGCATCAACGTGCTGCGCGCGATGCAGCGCGCCGGCACCGGCACCGTGCGCATCGTCTACACCAACCATGCCCAGCTCGAGATGTACCGGCGCCAGTGCGCGGAGGCGGGCGCCGATTACTTCTTCGACAAGTCGCTCGAGCTCGAGCAGGTGTTCCGCGTGATCGAGGAACACGCTGCGCTGCAGCCCTGACGCGTCGCGCGCGTTCAGGCGCATTCAAGCCCGTGCCGGCTCCGGGCTCTCGGGTTCTTCGGCGGGCGCCAGCACCGATGCGGTTAGCGGCACCTCGATGCGGATCCGTACCCCGGCAACCGGCGACGAATCGATCCGCATGCTGCCTCCCAGCGCGGTGACGCGCTGCTCCATCCCCAACAGGCCGTGGTGGCCGGCCGTGCTGCCGGCGTCGAAGTCCGGTGGCAGGCCCTTGCCGTCGTCGCGCACGGTCAGCGTCAGCAGTTCGCCCTGGCACGCCAGCGCCACCTCGACGTGCCTGGCCTCGGAGTACTTGCTGGCATTGGTCAGCGACTCCTGCACGATGCGGTACAGCGCGATCGCGGCTTCATCGCGCAGCGCCGGCAGGTCTTCGGGCACGCTGACCTCGGTCTCCCAGTTGTTGCGCGCGCCCACTTCCTCGACCAGCTGGGTGACCGCCGCGCGCAGGCCCAGATTGAGCAGCACGGTGGGACGCAGGTCCTCGATCAGGCGGCGCTTGATCTGGATGCCCTGGTCCACGTGCATCATCACGCGCGTCAGGCGCTCGGCCGCCAGTGGCTGGTCCGCCTGTACCTTGCGGCGCACCCAGTGCAGGTCCAGCTTGATCGCGGTCAGGATCGCGCCCAGTTCGTCATGCAGTTCGCGCGCGAGCCGGGTCTTCTCGTCTTCGGTCACGCGCTGCAGGTGGCCCGCCAGCGCCGACAGCTGGCGCGTGCGCGCGCGCACCTTGCGGTCCAGCCGCACGCTTTCCTCTTCCAGCTGGGTGCGCACCGCCTCGGCCATCGCCAGCCGCTTGGCGTGGCCGATGCCGACCGCCATCAACAGGATGATGTTGATGGCGGTGAGCAGGCCGATGCCGTAGCGCGACAGCTGCACGTCGTTCTCCGCGCCCTCGAGCCGGTGCGAGACCGCGCCGGCCTCGCGCGCCTGCAGCTGGTCGAGCCCGCGGCGCGCGTTGTCCGTGGTTTGCTTGCCGTAGTCGGTGCGGATCAGGTCCAGCGCCACTTCCAGGTCGCGCTTGCCGTACACCAGCGTCAGCGCCATCTCGTTGAGCTTGCTGTTGACCAGCTTGGAGGTGTCGCCGAACTGCTTCAGGCCTTCCGGGTCGTCGGCGTAGCCCGCGCGGATCTGCGCCATCAGCTCGGCGATACGCGGCAGCGCCTTGTAGTACGGCTCCAGGTAGCTTTCCTTTCCGGTCAGCAGAAAGCCGCGCTGGCCGGCCTCGGCATTGACCAGCTCGCCGTTGAGCGCGGCCAGCTCGGTCTGCAGGCGCTGCGAGCGGATCACGTCGGTATAGCTTTCGCGCAGGCGGATATTGCCGGTTTCCGACGCCACCAGCACCGCCAGGGTCAGCAGGATGCCGCCCGCCAGCAACAGCGTGTGAGGGAGAAATGACTGCTTGAACATGGGGCAATTCCTCTCGTGAAGGCGCGCTCGCCCGCCGCGGCGCCAAGGGAGGGCTCATGGAATCACATCGACCGCCATGGGTCAACCCGGCGCCGGCTTGCGCATCGCGCTTCGCGCCAGCACGGCGGCCCGGTTGCGCGCTCTGCGCGGGGCCCGCGCGGCGCCCGGCACGCGTTGTAGGACTTGGCTGACAGTGGAATCGGCTGCCTGTCGGTATTGGCACGAAGCGTGACTTTCTACGATGAGGCTATGAGCTTGCACCCGTTGGCGCAAGCCTCACATGGGCCCCGCCAGTGCGCCTGGCCTGGTCCGAAATCTTCGGGAGCCTAGCCATGCTGCAATATGCACTCGTATTTTTCGTCATCGCCCTGATCGCCGCGATCTTCGGCTTCGGCGGGATTGCCGCCGGTGCCGTGGAAATCGCCAAGATCCTGTTTTTCATCTTCCTGGTCGTGGCGCTGGTTGCCGCGGTGATGGGACTGGTCCGCAGGGGACGATAACGCCGGCGCAAGCCGGCATCACCCTCTAGCCGACCGAACCTGAGGAGACCGTATGCTGACGCAGAACCCCAAAGTCCGGAAGGAACTGAACCACCTGTCCGACAGTGCCGACAGTGCGATCCGCCATATCAAGCACGCCGCACGCGATACGCGCGAGGCCGCGGCGCCGGTGTCCAGCGAAGTCAAGTCGCTGATCTCGCAGCTCGAGCACACCATCCAGGTGCTGGCGCGCGAGGGCTCTGCCGAGAGCCTGCAGGCCGGCCACCGCCTGCGCGAACGCGCCAGCGACATGGCGCACCGCCTGCGCGCCCAGACCGCCGACGGCATGATGCGCGCGCGCGAACGCGTGGATGGCGCGGTGGTGCAGGCCCAGCATCGCGTGGCCGAATCCCCGCTGAAGGCGGTGGCGATAGCCGCCGCCGTCGGCGCGGTGATCGGACTGCTGCTGGCAAGCGGCCGGCACCATGACGATGATGAATAAGCGCGCCGGTTAGCCGACAACACCTGACACCTGACGCGGAGATCCGGCTGGCGCGCCAGCCAGGCTCCGCCGGAATTCCCCCCTTTCCGGAACCCTCGTCCGGAAGCCCGGCCGCCAGCTGTGGTGCCGGGTGTTTTTTTATCCTCAGGCGCCGGATTGGAGCGCAGCGGCGCTCAGCCCCTTGCGCCCCTCAGATCGTTCAGACTCCCCACAGGACATTGGCGCCTTCGCGCTGCGAGGCGCGCAGCATGTCGAGGAAGGGATAGGCGCGCTGGCCCAGGTGCAGCGGCTCTTCCTCTTCTTCGTCGGCATCGGGCCGGGCCTCGACCGCGGTGTCGGCGGGATGGGCGCGGCGCGCATCGGCCACGGCTGCTTCGAGCTTGTGGATCGCGTGCGGCAGTTCTTCGACGGTGATCACCCCCCGTTCCCCGAGATGCTTGCCGATGATGCCCAGGAGCGTCACGGCCAGATCCTTCATCATGATCAGGTCCTGCGCGGCGTGGGATTTGAAGGTGATCAGCATGATGGTTTTTCCTTTCACGGAGAACGATGGGCGGCGTCCCCCGGGGCGGGATGCCGCGCCGGTTCGGGCACGGTCTGGCGCGGCCGCCAGGGCCGATTGTGGTCCGTGGCCGTCCTTGCGCATGATGTCAGCATAGCACCTGATAAAATTTCGAGTTCCCGATTCCCATGCCTGGCACTCGTCTCGG
>JABFVP010000072.1 GCA_013362725.1 Cupriavidus sp. | reverse complement strand
AGCCCAATGACGCCGCGCCGGCACCGGCGCGCAACCGCCGTCCGGCGCCGCAGGCGGCGCTGCTGGGCGGCAACCGCAAGCCCGCGCGCTAACGCTGAACCGGCCGGCACCATGCACGCGTCCGACGCTCCCGCCGACTCTGGTGTCCCGTCCGGCGTCCCCTCCGGTGTGCCATACGCCGGCCTGACGCCGGAGCTGATGCTGGACGCGCTCGAGGGCGCCGGCCTGCGGCCCGACGGGCGCCTGCTGGCGCTCAACAGCTACGAGAACCGCGTCTGGCAGGTTGGCATCGAGGACGCCGCGCCGGTCATCGCCAAGTTCTATCGCCCGGGCCGCTGGACCGATGCGGCCATCCTGGAAGAACACGCCTTCGTGCAGCAACTGGCCGACGCCGAGATTCCCGCAGTGCCCGCCATGGCGCTGGCGCCGGGCGAGGCCGGCACGCTGCTGCATCACGCGGGCTTCCGCTTTGCCGTCTTCCCCCGCTGCGGCGGGCGCGAGCCGGCGCTGGACCGTGCCGATACGCTGACCTGGCTCGGCCGGTTCATCGGCCGCATCCATGCCCTGGGCGCGGCCCAACCCTATCAGGCGCGCCCCGCGCTGGATCCCGACACCTTCGGCACTGCCCCGCGCGACTGGCTGCTCGCCAGCGGCTGCATTCCCGCCGATCTGCTGCCCGCGTGGCAGTCGGTGGCGCAACTGGCGCTGGACGGCGTGCAGCGCTGCTATGAGCGCGCCGGCGACGTGCGGCTGCTGCGTGTCCATGGCGACTGCCATCGCGGCAATGTGCTGTGGATCGACGAGGACGACGCCCGCGGCGGCGCCCATGGCGAGCCGGGTCCGCACTTCGTCGACTTCGACGACAGCCGCATGGCGCCCGCGATCCAGGACATCTGGATGCTGCTCGAGGGCGACCGCGCGGCGATGCAAGGCCAGCTGGCTGACATCGTCGCCGGCTACGAGGATTTCGCGGAATTCCAGACGCGCGAACTGTGGCTGGTGGAAGCGCTGCGCACGCTGCGGCTGCTGCACTACAGCGCCTGGCTGGCCAGCCGCTGGGCCGACCCGGCGTTTCCGGCCGCCTTCCCGTGGTTCGGCACCGCGCGCTACTGGCAGGACCGGATCCTGGAACTGCGCGAACAAGTCGCGCTGATGGACGAAGCGCCCCTGTGGGGCGCCTGAAGCCTGCCGCAAGGCGGCGCCGTTGCGGCACCGCCCGTCAGCCGGGGGCTTAACCCTTCTTTTCCGGGGTCTTGACCAGCACCACCGGACAGTCCGCCTGGGCCAGCACCCGGCCCGCCACCGAACCGATCACGGCATCGAAGAACGAGCCGCGCCCGTGCGTGCCCATCACGATGGCCGCGGCGCCGACCGAGTTCGCATAGGCGACGATGCGTTCGGGCGCGAAGCCGTGCAGCGGGTGCCGCTCGAACGGCACATTGGCCGCGGCGAGGATATCGCAGACCGCTGCCATCGCCTTGTCGCTGGCTTCCCTGTGCCAGTCGTCGATGGTTTCCTTGCTGACGAAGGCGCGCACCTGGCCGCTGACTTCGGGCGCGACATGGACGACATGCACGGTGAAGCCGTTGCGCAGCAGCTTGCCTTCGGCGATGAAGCGTGCCGCGGCGTCGCTGAAGGCCGAGCCATCGGTGGCGAGAACGATATTGGTCATGGCGGGATCTCCTGGATGGGGCTGTCGGAAGCGCCGCGGCCATGTGGCCGCAACGCCATCTGGAACCATCATGCCCCCTAGTGTCCCGCCAGGATGCGATGCAGATCAAGTCGGATCGGAATTGTCCGATTTCGTGGTGCGATAACCGGTTGGCCGGTCCATTGATGGATTCCGTCATTCCGGCTGAAGCATTTGGCCATTGCGCCGTCAACACGGCGGCGCTTAGCATGCTCCCAAGCCCAGGGCCTGCATGGGCAGACGATCCAACCCACCAATACCAGCCGCCTCCCGCCACGGTATGCGCGCGGGCGGCGAACCGGAGACAACCATCATGAGTGAACGCGGCAACCTGCAGCCCCTGCGCGGTATCAAGGTCGTGGAATTCGAGGGCATCGGCCCCGGCCCGCTGTGCGGCGCCATGCTGGCCGGCCTGGGCGCCGAGGTCACGCTGGTGACGCGCCCGGTGGCCCCAGACGCGCGGCGCATCCTGCGCGGCCAGCCGGTGCCGGCCGAGATGGAGCTGGAGCACGGCAAGCGGGTGGTGCAGCTGAACCTGAAGGCGCCTGAAGACGTGGCCGCCGCGCTGGACCTGGTGGCCGGCGCGGACGCGCTGATCGAGGGCCTGCGTCCCGGCGCGATGGAGCGCCTGGGGCTGGGCCCCAAGGCCTGCCATGCGCGCAATCCGCGCCTGGTCTACGGCCGCATGACCGGTTGGGGCCAGACCGGCCCGCTGTCGCAGAGCGCGGGTCATGACCTCAACTACATCGCGCTGACCGGCCTGCTGTCGATGGCCGCGCGCGAAGGCAGCCTGCCGATGGTGCCGCCGACCGTGATGGGCGATGCCACCGGCGCGCTCGGGCTGGCGTTCGGCATCACCAGCGCCATCCTCAGCGCGCGCGCCAGCGGCGAGGGCTGCGTGGTCGATGCCGCCATCACCGACATCGTCGCCATGCTCGGCTCGCTGGTGCAGGTGTCGCGCGCGGCCGGCACGCTGGGCGGCCCGCAACCAAGCCCCTTCCATGACTCGCCGTTCTATGACGTGTTCCCGTGCGCGGACGGGCGCGCCATCACGCTCGGTGCGCTGGAGCCGCAGTTCTACCGCGAACTGCTCGAGCGTCTGGAGCTGACCGATATCGACCCCGCCGCGCAGTACGACCGCGCCCAGTGGCCGGCGGTCAAGGCCCGCATCGCCGCGGCGGTTGCCAGCCAGCCCAGCACGCACTGGGAATCCGTGCTGGGCGGCACCGACGTGTGCTTCGCGCGCGTGCTGACGCTGGACGAGGCCGCGCGCCACCCGCACAACCAGGCGCGGGGCACGTATCGTCTCTATCAGCAGGGCGAGCGCGAGGTGCCGCGCTCCGCGCCGGCGCCTCGCTTCCTGCCGGCCGGGACCGAATAGGCGGGACGGAATGACCGGCGCTGCAGCCACTTGACGCCAACCGCGTCATCGAAGGAAAAGCCTGACTCTTGTGCAGAATCTGCTGCGTCCGCGCAGTGAGAATTCGGCGCATCAAGGCTCCTGAGGGCCCTTAACCTTGGCATAGCCAGTCCCCTGGCCAATTCCCCGCCAGTTGTTAAGGAGCCCTGAATTGCCCCCAACGCTGATCGTCGATGAACCCTCGAGGTTCCGCACCTTGTTATGCGCCGAACTCGCCGCCGAGTTTGACACCGACGAGGTCCTGGAAACGGATGGAGTCAGGGAGGGCTATCGCCTCGCCCGCGAGCACCGGCCCGGCCTGGTGCTGGTCGACGTCGAACGCTTCGGCAATCCCGGCATCGACTTTGTCCGCAGGGTGGTCGCCACGCTGCCCGGCGTGCCGCTGCTGGTGCTGTCCGGCAACGACACCGCGCAGGCGCCGGTGCGGGCACTGCGCGCCGGCGCGCACGGCTTCGTGGTCAAGCAGCGCGGCGTCGACGAAGTGATGCAGGCCGTGCGCGGCGTGCTGAGCGGCTACCTGGTGTTCCCGCTGCAGACGCTGGAGACGGTGCGCCAGCTCGGCGAGCAGCAGCAGGCGGGCCTGCCGCGGCTAAGCAACCGCGAGATCACCATCCTGCAGTACCTGGCGCGCGGGCATTCCAACAAGTCGATCGCGGCGCAGCTGCTGATCAGCAGCAAGACCGTCAGCACGCACAAGGCCAATATCATGGCCAAGCTCCATGTGGGCTCGCTGGTCGAGATGGTCGACTACGCGCGCCGGCACCAGCTGGTGTGGTGAACGTCACCTGGCGGGTTTGGCGAGCCTTGCCGCGCCGGTCCGCCATCGCGGGTAGACTGTGGGCATCTGTGACGAATCCGAGCTATCTGCCCGATGCCCCAGACCCTGAATGCTGCCATGCGCCGCCTCGGCGTTGTCGCCCTTGCCTGCGCCACGTGGCTGGCCGCGCCTGCCTTCGCCAACGAGCCGATGTGGTTCGTGCAGGGCCGGCCAGTGCCCGAGGCGCGCCAGGCGGTGGACGCGCTGGCCGGCGTGGCCGCCGATGGTCTCGATCCACGCGACTACGATGCCGAAGCCCTGCGCCAGGCGGTCACCCAGGCCGCGCACGGCCCGGCGCTGCCGCCCGATGCCGCGGCCCGGCTGGATGCGGCGCTGAGCGCCGCCATGGAGCGGATGCTGTCCGACCTGCACGGCGGCCGCATCGACCCGCGCGCTGTCCATGCCAATTTCGCGCCGCCGGCCGACCGGGCCTTCGATGCTGCCGCCTCGCTGCGCGAGGCCGTCGCCCAGCACCGCCTGCCCGATGCCATCCGCCAGGCGGCGCCTAGCTTCCCGCTGTACGGCACGCTGCGCCAGGCCCTGGCCCGCTACCG
>JABFVP010000180.1 GCA_013362725.1 Cupriavidus sp. | reverse complement strand
CCACACAAAGAAAATGGGCCGCGGTGCGGGCCGTTGGCTCAGGAGCGCGGCGTTCCGCCGTCGCGCCGCGCACCGCGGCGATCCGCTGCGGCAGCCGCCTTTGCCGGCGCCTTCGCGCCCGCCTGCGCCGGCACCGGCAGCTGGTACAGCGCGCCCGGCGACGAGGTCAGCAGGGTATTGATCTGCACCACGTCCGCTTCCTGCAGCACGCCGGTGGAAGCCTTCAGGCGCAGGCCGTTCATGATGGTGTCGTAGCGGGCCTTGGCCAGGTCGCGGCGGGTGGAGAACAGCTGGGCCTCGGCGTTGAGCACGTCGATGTTTATGCGCACGCCAACCTCGTAGCCGAGCTGGTTGGATTCCACTGCGCTGGTGGCCGAGCGTTCGGCAGCCTCCAGCGCCTTGACCTGGGCCAGGCCGTTGGAGACGCCGGAGTACGTCTGGCGCGCGGTCTGCGCGGCGGTGCGGCGGGCGAATTCCAGGTCGCTGGCGGCCTTGTCGGCCAGCGCCAGGGTCTCGCGCACGCGCGACTGGATCTGGCCGCCGGCGAAGATCGGCAGGGTCAGCTGCACGCCGATCTGCGACGCGTTGTAGTGCGTCGAAATCGCCTGGGTGGCGCTGCCGGTCTGGTTGTTGAAGCCGTATGAGGCCACCAGGTCCACTGACGGCAGGTGCCCGGCCTTGGCCTTGTTGGTCTCGCGCTGCGCGGTCTCCAGGTTATAGCCGGCCAGGTTGACCTGCAGGTTGCTGGTCTCGGCCTGCGCCGCCCAGGCGCTGACATCGGGCGGCTGGGGTCCGGGGATCGGCGCTTCGGCGCGCAGGCCCATCAGTTCGTCGACGGGCTTGCCGGTGACCTGCTGCAGCGTGGCGCGTTTGATCTCCAGGTCGCTCTGCGCGGCGATCTCGGTCGAGGTGGCCAGGTCGAAGCGGGCCTGGGCGTCGTTGGTGTCGACGATGGTGGCGGTGCCGACCTCGAAATTGCGCCTGGCCTGCTCCAGCTGCTCGGCGATGGCCTTCTTTTGCGCGCGCGCCAGGTAAAGGTTGTCCTGCGCGGCCAGCACGTCGAAGTAGGCCTGCGCGCTGCGCGTGATCAGGTCGAGCTCGGCCTGGTGGAAGGTGACTTCGCCCGCCTGCGCGGCCAGCTCGCCCTGCTTGTAGGTTTCCCAGCGGTCCCAGCGGAACAGCGGCTGGCTCAGTTGCAGCTGCCAGTTGTTGTTGTTGAAGAAACGCGTGCCGGAGGCGCTGGGCGCGCCGCCGATCGGCAGGGAAGCGGTCTGGTCCAGCTTGGTGCGGTTGGCGCCCGCGATACCGACGACTTGCGGCAGCAGCCCGGCGCGGCCTTGGGGCAGGCGCTCGCGCGTGGCCAGCAGCTGCGCGCGCGCGCTGGCGAACTGGGCGTCATTGGCTTGCGCATCGCGATAGACCTGCAGCAGGTCGGCCGCGCCGGCCGGCGCCGCGGGCATCATGGCCAGCAGCGGGGCGAGCAGGGAAACCGCGATCGCCAGGCGCGTCCGGATCGCTCCAGGCAGGGCGTTGGGCGCAAACGTCATGACACCTCCAGGTGGCGCGGCGGGCGCCGCGGCCGACAGTCGTTTCTTCTTCGTATTGCTGCGCTGGCCTGCCGCGTCAGTACTTCGGCATGGCGGGGTCGACCTGGCTGGCCCAGGCGTCGACGCCGCCGGTCAGGTTGTAGACCTTGCCGTAGCCCTGGCGCTCCAGGTAGGCCGCCACCTGCATGCTGCGTGCGCCGTGATGGCAGATGCAGACGATGTCGGCGTCTTCGTCGAGCTCGGCGGCGCGCGCCGGGATGTCGCGCATCGGGATGTGGGTGATGCCGGGCAGGGCGCAGGTCTGCACCTCCCAGCCTTCACGCACGTCGAGCAGGACCGGCCTGGCGCGGCTGGCGTCGGCCAGCCACTGGGCCAGTTCGGTCGCTTGAATGACCTGCATGGCGGTATGTCCTCAGAACTGGAATTGCGAGGGCCGGGCCGCGCCCTGCAGGGGCTTGACCGCGGTCTCGAACAGGTTGACGACCTGGTACTCGGTCTCGGACACGCGCGTGACCAGGCGCGCTTCCATCACCGGCAGTTCGCCGACGAAGGCGGCGATGCGACCGCCCACCTTCACCTGCGCCAGGATCGACGGCGGAATCGCCGGCAGCGAGCCGGAGATGCAGATCACGTCATAGGGTGCGGCGGCGGCCCAGCCGTCCGCCGCATTGCCTTCGGCGACGTCGACGTTGGTGACGCCGGCGCTGGCCAGGTTGGCGCGGGCCAGTTCGACCAGTTCGGGCACGATGTCGACCGTCAGCACGTGGCGGGCGCGGTTGGCCAGCAGCGCGGCCATGTAGCCGGAGCCGGCGCCGATTTCCAGCACGGTCTCATGCTTGCGCACGGCCAGGTCCTGCAGGATGCGGGCTTCGACGCGCGGCGCCAGCATGTTCTGCCCGGCGGGCAGCGGAATCTCCATGTCGACGAACGCCAGCGAGGCGTACGCGGACGGGACGAACTGCTCCCGCTTGACCACCGCCAGCAGGTCCAGGATTTCCTGGTCCAGCACGTCCCACGGGCGGATTTGCTGTTCGATCATGTTGAATCGGGCTTTTTCGAGATCCATCTTGCCATTCCTTACCAATGCCAACCGCTGTCGGTCTGTGCGCCGGCCGCGCGGTGCCACGGCCGGACAGTCTTATCAAACCCGTTATTTTAACCTTGCGGGCGCCTCCGGGCTCATTCCGCGCTGGCGTTGCGCCAGCATCTCGTCGCGGATCCCTTCCCAGATATAGGGGCCGTGCTGCGGCGGCAGCGGGCGGTCGCGGGCCTCGCCGGCGGTCAGGCCGAACAGCAGCGTGTCGAGCAGGCCATCGAGGAAGGCCTCGGGGTCGATGTCTTTCTCGGCGGTGGCGCGCAGCGCGCGCTGCCACATCATCAGGAATACCAGCGGCGCGCAGATCAGCGTGGTGGTGGGGTTGGCCGGCAGCGCGCGGAATTCGCCACGCGCCACGCCGCGCGCCAGCACCTTGGCGAACAGCTCGTCGCCCGGCATCATCACTTCCTGGTTATAGAAGCGGGCGATGTCCGGAAAATTGGCCGACTCCGCCATGATCAGCTTGGTCAGTCCCGCCACCGGCGTGGCGCCGATCAGTCCCCACCAGCCGCGCAGCAGTTCGCGCAACAGCTCGGGCGTGCTGCCCTGGTAGGCATCGACCAGGTCGGCGCCGCGCGCCAGGGCCGGCACCAGGTTCTCGCGCACCACCGACTTGAACAGCTCTTCCTTGTTGGCGAAGTACAGGTAGACCGTGCCCTTGGACACGCCGGCCGCCGCGGCCACGTCTTCCAGCCGCGTGGCGGCATAGCCGCGCTCGACGAACAGGTCCAGCGCCGCCGCCACCAGTTCCTGCGGCCGTGCCGCCTTGCGCCGGCTCCAGCGCGGGCTGTCGGCGTCCTTGTGCGGATCGTCGGGTGGCTTGGTCACGGCGGGCTTGCGAAGACTGCGGGGCACGAGGGGCGTCGAAAAAATTAATAACTTGTGGGTCAGTAATGTAGATGAGGCCCTACGAGGGGTCAAGCACGGGCATATACCAAGGCGGGTCCGACAAAACCATCCGCCACATGTGATGAAGGGGGCACGAATTTGCTTCCAGCCCCCGCCGCGCTTACGGCGTTTTCCTTTTCTTACAGGCGGTCCGCGGCCCTTCGGGCACAATGTCGCCTTTGCACTGGCAGCCTCAATGGCTGCGGATCCCGAGCCATCGTCATGAGTTGCCGGTCAGACCTATCCTGCCGCGCGGGCTGCGGTGCCTGCTGTATCGCGCCGTCGATCGCGTCGCCGCTGCCCGGCATGCCGGACGGCAAGCCGGCGGGCGTGCCGTGCGCGCAGCTGCTGCCGGATATGCGTTGCGCGGTGTTCGGCAGCCCGGCGCGGCCCGCGTTCTGCGGCGGCCTGAAGCCATCGGCCGAGATGTGCGGCGATTCGCGCGAAGCGGCGCTGCAATGGCTGACCCGGCTCGAGATCCTGACCGCGCCGCAAGCGCACGCCTGAAAGGCCCGGAGCGGCATGACGCCTGGCATCCATACCTGATATTCCGCAATCGGAGGCAATATGATCCGGACTTCCCGACGGCGCTGGCTCGCCGCTGCCGCCGCGGCCACCCTGGCCGTGGGGCTGGCCGCCTGCGGCGCCTTCCGCAGCGAGTACACGTTTTCGCAAAGCCAGCTGCAGGCGGCGCTGGAGCGCAAGTTCCCGTTCAACAAGCGCTACATGGAGCTGTTCGACATCCAGCTGACCAACCCGCAGCTGACGCTGGACTCGGTGCGCAACCGCGTCAATGTGCAATTCGACGCCACCATCGACAACAAGCTCTTCTTCAACCAGGCGCTTAGCGGCCGCTTCGCGCTGGACAGCGGGTTGCGCTATGACGAGCCCACCCGCTCGGTGGTGCTGCAGGATCCGGAAGTGAAACGCTTCGACGTGCAGGGCATGCCCGCGCAGTTCTCGCGCCAGCTCAACGCGCTGGGGGGCATCCTGGCCGAGCAGCTGCTGCAGGGCTATCCGCTCTATACCTTCCGCGAAGATCAGCTGCGCGTTGCCGGCACGCACGTCGAGCCCGGTACAATCACCGTTTTGCCCGACGGCATCAACGTCAAGATCAACCGCCCCTGACCGGGGGCGCATCGAACAACAATGCGGGCGGTCCGGCACGCCGGACCACGCCCGTGACTACGTCTCTTTCGTTCCGCATGGAAATCGCACTAGCGCTGAAGGCCGTGATCCTCGGCATCGTCGAAGGGCTGACCGAATTTCTGCCCATTTCCAGCACCGGCCACCTGATCCTGGCCGGCCAGTTGCTCGACTTCAACGACGAGAAGGGCAAGATCTTCGAGATCGTGATCCAGTTCGGCGCCATCCTGGCGGTGTGCTGGGAGTTCCGCGCGCGCATCGGCAAGGTGGTGCGCGGCCTGCGCGACGACCCGTTGTCGCAGCGCTTTGCCGCCAACGTGGTGATCGCGTCGGTGCCGGCGATCGTGCTGGCGTTTATCTTCGGCAAATGGATCAAGGCCCACCTGTTTAATCCGATTTCGGTGGCGCTGGCCTTTATCGTCGGGGGCGTGGTGATCCTGCTGGCCGAATGGCGCGACGCGCGCCGCGGCACGGTCTCGCATCCGCAGGGCAATGCGCTGCTGGAAGCCGCCAAGGCCGGCGCGCCGCGCATCGAGTCGGTCGATGACCTGAACTGGCGCGATGCGCTCAAGGTGGGGCTGGCGCAGTGCTTCGCGCTGGTGCCGGGCACCTCGCGCTCGGGCGCCACCATCATCGGCGGCATGCTGTTCGGGCTGTCGCGCCAGGTGGCCACCGAATTCTCGTTTTTCCTGGCGATCCCGGTCATCTTCGGCGCGACGGTGTACGAACTCTACAAGGCGCGCGCGCTGCTCGATGCCGATGACCTGGGCATCTTCGCGGTCGGCTTCGTCTTCGCCTTCCTGTCGGCGTTCTTGTGCGTGCGCTGGCTGCTGCGTTTCGTCGCCACGCACGACTTCAAGCCGTTTGCGTGGTACCGCATCGCCTTCGGCATCGTGGTGCTGCTGACGGCGTTCACCGGGCTGGTGTCCTGGCACGCCTGAGCAGGGGCCATACCGCAGGCGATAAAAAAGCGTGGCATCTGCCACGCTTTTTTGTTTGCGCGCCCGCTGCGATCAAGCGCGCTTGCGGAACACCACGTCCCACACGCCGTGCCCGAGCCGCACGCCGCGTCGCTCGAACTTGGTCACGGGGCGGTAGTCCGGCCGCTCGGCAAAGCCGTCCGGCGCCGCCGAGGTGTTCTCCAGCAGCGGCTCGGCCGACAGCACTTCCACCATCTGGTGCGCGTACTCTTCCCAGTCAGTGGCGCAGTGGATATAGCCGCCCGGCTTCA
The DNA here is from genome assembly GCA_013362725.1 of Cupriavidus sp. Lineage (GTDB taxonomy): Bacteria > Pseudomonadota > Gammaproteobacteria > Burkholderiales > Burkholderiaceae > Cupriavidus. Next base: position 9,076 of record JABFVP010000180.1, on the reverse strand, counting down.
GCCGCGCGGCCAGCAGCTTCACCAGCGGCGCTTGCACCAGCCGGCGCTTGTTGTGGCGCTTCTTGTGCCACGGGTCCGGAAAGTAGATATGCACGCCGTCGAGGCAGTCGTCGGTCAGCATATGCGCGATCACTTCCACCGCATCGTGCTGCAGGATCCGCACATTGGACAGGCCGCGCTCGTCGATCAGCTTGAGCAGCGCGCCCACGCCCGGCTCGTGCACCTCGCAGCCCAGGAAGTTGTCCTGCGGCCGCAGGCCGGCGATATGCGCGGTGGTCTCGCCCATGCCGAAGCCGATCTCAAGGATCGAGGGCGCCTGGCGGCCAAAGGTCGCCTCCCAGTCCAGCGGCTGCGGCGCGTAGGGGACCAGCATGCGCGGCCCGACTTCGTCGATGGCACGTTGCTGCCCGGTCGACGTCCGGCCCGCGCGGCGCACGAACGAACGGATGCGGCGCGGATGCGCAACGCCTTCTGGATCGGCAGGAGAGGGGGCGGACGCTGGCTCGGCGGCGCGGTCTGCCGGCGCGGCCTCGTCGGCCGGCCCGGTGCTGGGGTCTTGGGGAAGCATGGCAACAAAAAAGCCGCCGGGCAGATCACCGTAACGGTGGCAAAGGCGGCTTGTCTCGACTGGAAGTGGAGCGGGCGATGGGAATCGAACCCACGTCTTTAGCTTGGGAAGCTAAGGTAATAGCCATTATACGACGCCCGCGAACCCGCGATTTTATGCGGGATCCCGGGGGAGCGCAAGCGAGTGGCCGATGGGGCGCATTCAGTCCTGTAGGGCTCCATGGCTGCCGATGATAGGTCGCGTTTGCCCTCGCTGCCCGCCGGTTGAGCCCGGCGTATAGTGGCTGGCAAACCGCGCATACGGCCTTGAGCGCCGCCACCCCTCCCGCAACGTCAGGACACCCCCACCTTGACCACAGATTTCTTTGCTCGCTTCGAAGCCGAATGCCTGCCGCGCATCGCCGATGCGATCGGCCAGCAGCACCGGCGCGTGCAACTCCAGCCACTGCCTGCCGATGGCCCCGCGATGCCGCCGCGCCTGCGCATGACCGCAGAAGGCCCGCCGGAGCTGCGCCGTCATCCGTATCCGCTGGATATCACGCTGGCGTGGGACGGGCTGGAGGTGCAGCGCCTGTTCGCCGCGGGCGGCGAGGCGCGCTTTGCCGGTTACCTGGCGGCGCTGCCGTCCAAGCTGCGCGCGTGGCAGGAGCCGCGCGAGATCGATTTCCGCTCGCTGTCGCAGGCCGACCCGCGGATCCTGATCGGCGGGCTGGATTTCGAGCACTGAGCGGCTGGCGGAATCAGCCCGTCACACGCAGCCGGCACACCGCGCTTTCCGATTGCCCTGGCTCGATCCAGCGCAAGCCGTGGCCGTGGTGGATGGCATCCGGCAGGCCAACCCACGGTTCCACGCAATAGAAGTCCGAGTTCTCCGTCTCGGACCACGTGGTCACGGCATGCCACGGCGCACTGCCGGGCAGGTCGAGCTCGAACCGGATGCGGCGGCCGGGCATGGCCAGTTCCGCCGAAGGGCTGCCGCGGAAGACGTGGAACGTGTCCTGCAGCCGTGGATCGTCCAGCTGGTAGGTCGACTCGCCGGCCTCGGCTGGCCCCGGGCTGCCATCCGGCAGCTGGCGCATGCGCTCGGCGTCGGGCAGCGCCAGCGACGCCGCGCTGCGCTGCGCGTGGGGCAGGGCGAAATAGAAGTGGTGGCCCGGATAACAGGGCAGGCGCTGCGTGCCGGGGTTGGTGGTGCGCAGCGCCACCTCCAGGCCGTCGGGCAGCAAGGTGTAGACCGCGTCGAACACGAAGGCAAACGGATAGCCGGCGCGCGTGGCGTCGCTGTCGCGCAGCGTCATGGTGATGGCGGTGTGCGCGTCGATGGCGCTGATCGCGAACGGCAGGTCGCGCGCAAAGCCATGTTGCGGCAGGGCATGTACCGTCCCTTGCCCGTCCCGCCACTGCCCAGGGTTGCCGTCGACAAAATGCCGGCCGATAAACGGGAACAGCAGCGGATTGCCGCCCCGGATCTTGGCCGGGCGGCTCCAGTCGGCGGCGTCGGGCCAGTACAGCAGGTCTTGCCCGCGGTGCACCCAGCGGACCAGCCGCGCGCCGTATTGCGGCGCCAGCAGCAGGTAGGAATCGGCCTGGCCGATACGCACCAGCGGCTGGTCCTGGAAGTCTTCGGTTGGCAGGTTTGGCATGGCCTGGACGAGGTGGTGGCGCTCAGGTCTTGGCCGACTCGGCCTGGCGCGCCTTGAGGAAGCGCGCGGCGTAGTCGAAGTACCAGTCGAGCGTATCGGGGTTGGCCATGGCGTCGCGGTTGGCGATGCCCTGCGGCGCGTGGCCCAGCAGCAGCTTCTTGATCGGCACCTCCATCTTCTTGCCCGACAGCGTGCGCGGCACGCCGGGCGCCTGCACGATCTCGTCGGGCACGTGGCGCGACGACAGCGCGCTGCGGATGCGCGCGCGCAGGGTGTCGCGCAGCGCGTCGTCCAGCACCACGCCTTCGCGCAGCACCACGAACAGCGGCATATATGACTCGCGGCCCAGGTATTCGAGGTCGACCACCAAGCTGTCCATCACCTCGGGCAGGTCTTCGACCACGCGGTACAGCTCGCTGGTGCCCATGCGGATGCCGTGGCGGTTGATGGTGGCGTCCGAGCGCCCGTAGATCACCGCGCCGCCGCGGCTGGTGATCTTGATCCAGTCGCCATGCCGCCAGGCGCCGGGATAGGTGTCGAAATAGCTGTCGCGGTAGCGCTTGCCGTCGCTGTCGCCCCACAGGTAGAGCGGCATCGACGGCATCGGCTCGGTGCAGACCAGTTCGCCGACGGCGTCGACCAGCGGCTGGCCGTGGTCGTCGAAGGCTTCGACCTTGGCGCCCAGGCAGCGGCACTGCATCTCGCCGGAATAGACCGGCAGCAGCGGGCAGCCGGCGACGAACGAGCCGGCGAAGTCGGTGCCGCCCGACATCGGCACCAGCCAGATGTCTTCGCGCACATGGCGGTAGATCCAGTCGTAGGCCTCGACCGGCAGCGGCGAGCCGGTCGAGCCCAGTCCGCGCAACCGCGACACGTCGGCGATGCGCGCCGGCTCGATGCCGGCCTTCATGCAGTTGGTGAAGAACGCTGCGCCGGCGCCGAACAGGGTCACGCCGGCATCGTCGACGAAGCGCCACAGCACCCCGGCGTCGCGCCAGGCCGGGTTGCCGTCGTAGAGCGCGATGGTGGTGCCGAGCAGCAGCCCGGCCACCTGCGCGTTCCACATGATCCAGCCGCTGCTGCTGTACCAGTGGAACACGTCGTCCGGGCCCAGGTTGTTGTGGAACGCCATCAGCTTGAGCTGCTCGATGACGATGCCGCCATGGCCGTGCACGATCGGCTTGGGCATGCCGGTGGTGCCGGACGAATAGACGATCCATAGTGGATGGTCGAACGGCACCGGCTCGATCGCCAGCGGCACGTCGTGCGCCAGCACGTCATGCCAGGCATGGACGCGCACGCCGGCGGGCGTCGCGGCGTTGCTGCCAATTTGCGGCACCAGCACCAGGTCGGTCAGCGAGGGCAGGGCGGCGACCAGCTCGGCGAGCACCGGTGCGCGGTCGTAGGCCTTGCCGCCGTAGCGGTAGCCGTCGACGGCGATCAGCACCCTGGGCGCGATCTGGCGGAAGCGGTCGACCACCGCCACCTGGCCCATGTCGGGCGCGCAGCCGGACCAGACCGCGCCCAGGCTGGCGGTGGCCAGGAAGGCAACCACGGTGGCGGGGATATTGGGCAGGTAGCCGGCGACGCGGTCGCCGCGCTGCACGCCCATCTGGCGCAGCGCATGCGCCAGCGAGGCGACCTGCGCCTCGAGCGCGTGCCAGCTGATCTCGGCCAGCGGCTGCGCCTCGCCGGCATGGCGGATGGCGGTGCGCTGGCGCGCGCTGCCGCTGCCGGCATGGCGGAACACCTGCTGCACGTAGTTCAGCGTGGCCCCTTCGAACCAGCGCGCGCCCGGCATCACGCGCCGGTCCAGCACTTGCTTGGGCGGGGTATCGAAGCGCACGTCGAAATAGTCGCGCACCGCGTCCCAGAAGGCTTCGAGCTCGGTGACGGACCACTGCCACAGGCTGTCGTAGTCGTTGAAGGCCAGGCCGCGTTCGGTGCGCAGCCAGCGCATGAACTGCGCGATCTGGCTGCGCTCGCGGAACGCCTCGGACGGCGTCCACATCAGGTTGCCTTCGGCGAGCGGGGCGGCGGTGGTCATGTCTCCTCCTTGGGCCCGTCTGCCGCGGGCATCGGATGGTGCGATGGTTGGCCGCGGGCGCCTGTCGCGGGCGCCCGGCATCAGCGTGACATGATAACGGCGGATGGCCGCCGGCGCGTGCCGGCGGCCATCACCGGCCGTCAGGACGCTCGAACAGCGCTTCCCACAGGGTGTCGACCTTGGCCTTGACCGCGGCGTCCATGGCGATCGGGGTGCCCCATTCGCGCGTGGTCTCGCCGGGCCACTTGTCGGTGGCGTCGATGCCCATCTTGGAGCCGAGGCCCGACACCGGCGAGGCGAAGTCCAGGTAGTCGATCGGGGTGTTGTCGACCAGCACCGTGTCGCGGCTGGGATCGACGCGGGTGGTGATGGCCCAGATCACCTCCTTCCAGTCGCGCACGTCGACATCGTCGTCGACCACCACGATGAACTTCGTATACATGAACTGCCGCAGGAAGCTCCACACGCCGAACATCACGCGCTTGGCATGGCCGGCGTACTGCTTCTTCATGCGCACCAGCGCCATGCGGTAGCTGCAGCCCTCGGGCGGCAGGTAGAAGTCGGTGATCTCGGGGAACTGCTTCTGCAGCAGCGGCACGAACACCTCGTTCAGCGCCACGCCCAGCACGGCCGGCTCGTCGGGCGGCTTGCCGGTGTAGGTGGAGTGGTAGATCGGGTCGCGCCGCATGGTGATGCGGTCGATGGTGAAGACCGGGAACCAGTCCTGCTCGTTGTAGTAGCCGGTGTGGTCGCCGAACGGGCCTTCCAGCGCGTGCTGGTAGCCGGACGGGTGGTTGGGATCGGGCTGGATATGGCCTTCCAGCACGATCTCGGCCGACGCCGGCACGCTCAGCTCCGACAGCGTCGGCGTCAGGCAGCCCGCCAGCGCGGTGCGGCTGCCGCGCAGCAGGCCGGCGAACTGGTATTCCGACAGCGTATCGGGCACCGGCGTCACCGCGCCCAGGATGGTGGCCGGGTCGGCGCCCAGGGCCACTGCGATCGGGAAGGGCTTGCCGGGGTTGGCCAGCGCGTGCTCGCGAAAGTCGAGCGCGCCGCCGCGGTGCGCCAGCCAGCGCATGATGACCTGGTTGCGGCCGATCACCTGCTGGCGGTAGATGCCCAGGTTCTGGCGCTTCTTGTGCGGGCCCTTGGTCACGACCAGGCCCCAGGTGATCAGCGGGGCGGCGTCGCCTGGCCAGCAGGTCTGGATCGGCAGGCGCGCCAGGTCGACGTCGTTGCCTTCCCACACCACTTCCTGGCAGGCCGGGCCGCTGACGCGCCTGGGCGCCATGTCCCATACCGACTTGGCCAGCGTGAATAGCTTGCCGGCCTCGCGCAGCCCACGCGGCGGCTCCGGCTCCTTCAGGGCCGACAGCACGCGGCCGATGTCGCGCAGGTCTTCCATCGATTCGGCGCCCATGCCAAATGCGACTCTGCGTGTCGTGCCGAACAGATTGGCCAGCACCGGCACGCTATAGATGTCGCCATGGGGAGCGCCCGCAGGTTGCTCGAAGACGACCGCGGGACCGCCGGCGCGAAGCAGGCGGTCGCAGATCTCGGTCATTTCCAGGTTGGGCGACACCGGGCGGGCGATGCGCCGCAGTTCGCCGAGCCCTTCGAGCTGGCCGATGAAATCGCGCAAGTCTTTGTATTGCATGATGAATTCTGTTGTGGTGCGGCAACCGCACATAGGCGGCGGAGGCGGCGGTCAAGTCGGTGACGATACACATTCCTGTGCCTGGCGGCAAAAAATCCTCTGCCCGGGGCCCGTCAAATTGTAAGTATTTTGTCGCGCCGGAGCCTTGCCTGGACGGAGCCGGCCGAAGCCACGCCTACGTTTGCGGGCAGCAGAGTGATTCAGGGTCGACGGGTATCTGCCTGTTACAAATAACTAAAAGTATTGTATTTATATTTCTTTATTCTTGACGGGATATAACACGGTTCCTACAATCCGGTCTGCTCCATGGAGTGTTGCGTCGCAACATGGATTTTCCCCCTGTGTCAAGGGGTGCACATCAATACAACGTGCCAGAAAGTCCCTCCAGCAAGGACCGATGTCATTGACCCGCGCATGGCGGGTGACCGGTCGCCTCCGGCGACTTGCCGGAGTGTAGAGAGTTAAGTCGTGGCAGGTAGCGCTCCCCCAGAGTGCGGCCTGTTTCCAGTTGGGCGCATGGGGAGCGCCCTGCCAACAGGTGCTTGGTCGTCACTGCTAGACGGCGCGGCATCCTTACTTGAGTACGTTGAGATCGGGCGCATGCCGCAGTCGGGCACGCGAAGCGGGCAACGGATGGAGGTAAGCATGAGCGGTTGGAAAACCCTTCATCTTCCCGGTATCGGGCGGGCCCTGCAGGTCCGCCTCCGACAGCCGGTACCCGGAGTGAGTCGGGCATTGCAGGTCCGTCTCGCGCATCCGGTCGCGGGCCGCGCCTTGCGCGGTGGCCGCACGACGCTGAAGTACGCCCTGAACAGCCTGGGCGTGATGGCGGTGGTTTCGGCGGTGTCGCTGTCGGTGAGCCAGGAATGGCGCACCACGCTGGCCGCCTTGCTGGCTGGTGACGAAGCGCCAGCAGTGCTGGTGAGCGCCGCCGTGGCAGCGCCCGCGCATGCCGGCACTGCTGCCAACGCCACCAACAGCCCGGCCGTATCGAGCGCCGTTCCGCCGAGCACGGCGGACGTCGCGGCGGCCAAGTTCGGCTATGGCACTGGCCGCGGCGGCAAGCTCGGCCTGCCGACCGTGTCGGGCGTCGACGAATGGAGCCTGGCGGCCAATACCAAGGTGCCGTCGGTCGCGCACCTGGCCGCGCAGATCCCGGTGACGCGCGTGGCCGCGGATGCCCGCAGCACCGGCGCTACGCTGGGCAGCGCGCGCGAGCAGGCCGCGGTGGCGGACTATATCGCGCGCAAGTATCGCGTGGCGGCCCAGGCCACCGCGCAGCTGGTCAAGGCGGCCTACCTGACCGGGCGCGAGGTCGGCATCGACCCGCTGCTGATCCTGGGCGTGATCGCGATCGAGTCCAGCTTCAACCCGTACGCCGAAAGCGGCGTGGGCGCGCAGGGCCTGATGCAGGTCATGACCAAGGTCCACCAGGACAAGTACGAAGCCGTCGGCGGCGTGTCCGCGGCGCTGAACCCGTACGCCAATATCAAGATCGGCGCGCTGGTGCTCAAGGACTGCATCGCCCGCGCCGGCTCGCTCGAGGGCGGCCTGAAGTACTACGTCGGTGCCACCACGGCCACCGACGGCGGCTACGGCGCCAAGGTGCTGGCCGAGCGCGCCCGCCTGCGCCAGCTGATCGGCGTGCGCAGCGCGCCCGCCAATGCCGACAAGCCGGCTGCCGAAGACAAGGCGCCGCTCGAGCACGCGCCGACCGAGAAGCTGGAAGCCAACAACGGGCCGCACAACGCCTGAGCCTGGCACCGGCATCGCCCAGAAGAAAAGCACCCCGCGGGGTGCTTTTTTCTTTTGCCTGCCGGCGCAGCGGCCGGGTCCGGTCAGCGGAACAGCCTGCCCAGCCGCGCCATCGCCTCTTCGATATTCTCGCGCGAGGTCGCGTACGAGATCCGGATGTAGTCCCGCGCCGTATGCGGGCCGAAATCCTGCCCCGGCACCATCACCACGCCCGCTTCGTGCAGCATGGCCTGCGTCAGGCGGTCGGCATCACCGGCGGCCGGGTGGTTGACGCCGCGGCAGTCCGCATACACATAGAAGGCGCCGTCGGGGCGCACCGGCACGCGCAGCCCCAGCGACTCCAGTGCCGGCACGATCAGGTCGCGGCGGCGGCGGACTTCGGCCTTGCGCTCGTCGTAGATGGCCAGCGCCTCCGGCGTGAAGCACGCCAGCGCGGCGTACTGCGCCACCGCCGACGCGCAGATGAACAGGTTCTGCGCGACCTTCTCGAAGGCCTCGACCAGCGCCTCCGGCACCACCAGCCAGCCCAGGCGCCAGCCGGTCATGTTGAAGTACTTCGAGAAGCTGTTCACCGTGACCACGTTGGGGTCCAGGCTCAGCGCCGACACCGGCGCGGCATCGTAGGACAGGCCCTGGTAGATCTCGTCGAGGATGGCAAAGCCGTGGCGCGCGCGCACCGCCTGCAGGATCCGCGCAAGTTCGTCGGGCAGGATCGAGGTGCCGGTCGGGTTGGACGGCGACGCCAGCAGCACGCCGCGGGTCTGCTCGCCCCAGTTGGCCTCGACCTGCGCGGCGGTCAGCTGGAAACGCTCGGCCGGGCCGCTAGGGATCATGCGCGCGACGCCGTCGAAGGCGGCGACGAAGTGGCGGTTGCACGGGTAGCTGGGGTCCGGCATCAGCACTTCGGCGCCGATCTCGACCAGCACCGCGCACGCCAGCAGCAGCGCGCCCGAGGCGCCGGCGGTGACGATCACGCGCCGCGCCGGAAGGTCCAGGCCGTAGGCCGTCTTGTAATAGCCCGCGATGGCTTCGCGCAGCGGCTGGATGCCGAGCGCCCCGGTGTACTGCGTGACGCCACGGCGCATGGCCGCTTCTGCGGCGCGCACCACCGGCTCGGCGGCGGTGAAGTCCGGCTCGCCGATGCCCATGTGCACGATATCGCGGCCGGCGCGCTCCAGCGCGGCGGCTTGCTTGGCGAGCTCCATCACATGGAAGGCGTCGATGTTGGCGAGGCGGGAGGCGGTGGCCAGGTGCTGCAAGTCCATGGTGTTCCGGGCGGGCAGGGCCCGTTCAGCAAAAAAGGTCGGTGGGAATGAAAACACCCGCCGCGGCGGGTGTCGTCTTCATCGGCGCTGGCGCCAGGGCCAGCGCGACGGCAAGGCATGGCCGCGGCAGGGTGTCCAGCGG
>JABFVP010000261.1 GCA_013362725.1 Cupriavidus sp. | reverse complement strand
AGCAGGTGCGCGAGCTGGTCGCCGCCGGCCGGCGCGGCGACCATCTGGCCCGCCGCTACCCGGGGCGCCACACCGTGCAGACCGACCGCGCGCTGTACGAATACACCACGGACATCAAGCAGGAATACCTGCGCAGCGCGCCGCCGCTGCACAAGGTGGGATTCGATGCGCGGCTGGATTCCGCCCAGCGCGCGCTCGGCCTGCATACCGCGATCTCGCGCGTGCAGGGCGGCAAGCTCAAGGCCAAGAAAGAGATTCGCGTGGCTTCGCTGTTCAAGGAGGCGCCGCCGGAGTTCATGCGCATGATCGTCGTGCACGAGCTTGCCCACCTGAAGCAAAGCGAGCACGACAAGGCCTTCTACCGGCTCTGCGAATACATGGAGCCGCGCTACCACCAGCTGGAATTCGATACGCGGCTCTACCTGGCCTGGCGGGAGCTGGAACGCGCCGCTCCCGCCGCCGGCATCGACCCGCGCGCTCAGGCGTCGCAGGCGTAGCGGAACGACCCGTTCAGCGTCCTGGGCAGCACCAGCGTGCGCAGGTTGGCCGCCTGGGCCTTGGCGCAAAGCCCGGCGCGCGTGGCGGCGTCCCGGTACTTGGTGGCGTATTCGATCTGGAACACCGGCTTGCCCTGCCCCGTGAACGCGGTATAGGCACCGCACTCGCGGTACTGGAAGCACTGTTCGTTGATGGCGAAGTCAAAGCTCGCGGCCAGCTCGGCCACCTGCCCCACGTCGTTCTTCAAACCGACCGCCAGCCCGCGCGCATGCGCCTGCGCCGCCAGGAAGCGGTTGTAGTCGAGCTGGGTTTCGGCCGTCAGCGGCAGGCCGGGGCTGTTGGTATAGCCATCGACATTGTCCGGATCGACCGCATCGCAGCCCTTGCTGACCGCCAGGTCCATGCGCGCCTGCATGATGCGACGCACGTTGGCCGAACGCGTATCCAGCCAGCGCTCGCCGGCCCAGCCCGACAGCGGCGCGCCCTGGTCCGCCTCGGTGAACTGGTTGAAGTCGGGACGCCAGTCCTCGGAACTGCCCGCCGAGAAGTAGCAGATCACGCGCCGGCCCTGCGCCTTGAGCGCATCGATGGTGGCCTGCGGCGTATCGAACAGGTCGAAGTCATAGGCGGTCACCGCATAGCTGGTATTGAGCCTGCCGGTCAGCTGGATCTGCCAGCTGTCGGTCAGCGCCGGGGCCCAGCGCGTGGTGGCGCTGGTGGTAGTTTCGGTGATGGACCGCGTCGTGGCCGCGGCCGTCGGCGACACCATCTCGGTCTGTCCGCCATCGCCGCCGCAGCCGCCCAGTGCCAGGCTCAGCGCAACCGACAGCATCGCCGCGGCCTTGTTCGCATCGTTGCCATGCATAGGTTCTTTCCCCCTTCCCTGTGATGAACCCCGTTGAAAGCGAGCGGCCCTGTTGTCGATATGCCGCGGCGGCCGGGCCTGCCGCTGCGGTTCCCGCAATGTAGCGGATTCGCGGCCTGCTCTGGAATGCAGGCCGGTCCCACTGTTCGTGCGGCGCAACACATGATGCGCTTGACCCATGCCGAGGCGCTATGTATAAAGAGCCCGTGGGTAGAAGCGGTCGATTGGACAGCAGCGGTGCAATGCCGCGACGTCCAACTGGAGATTGCTCACTGACGGAGTATTTCGTCGGTGGCGCAGTGGTCCAGACGCTCCCCTGACAAAGACTCCCGATCGCAGCATGCAAGGCCGGCCCCGCGGCGTTGTTCGCGCGCGCCCGCCGCATGCGTGTCCAACCCTGGTGTCCTGTTCCGCAAATACCTTGCCATGAAATCGCCCAGTTGCCCGCCATGCGTCGTTGCTCGTCGTTGCCATAGCTACGGCTATGGCGCCTCCTCTCGCCTAGCCTGACGAGCAACTGGACGATTTCATTTTGGCAAGTTACTTGCGGAACAGGACACTAGTCATTGTTAGGGGATCTCCCATGATCATCGACACCAGCTGTTATCCGACCAACCTGGTGGACCTGGCCTGGCGCCACGACGGCGACCCGTTCACCGGCGAGCGCCTGATCCAGATGATGGACGGCCCATTCACCATCAACGGCAAGCCGCGCCGCATCGACAAGGCCTTTATCCAGCCGCCCCAGGGCAACACCATCTACACCTACACCGACGGCGTGAAGTCGGGCAGCGAATCGATCGACGCGTACATGGCCTACACCGTCGAGATGGTGCGGAAGTATCCGGACCGCTTTATCGGCTGCTTCGTCTACAACCCGCGCTGCGGCGTGCAGAACGGCGTCAACGCGATCGAGCACTACGTCAGGAAGCTGGGCTTCAAGATGGTCCAGTTCCAGGCCAACATGCACGCCTACCGCCCCGACCGCGCGCTCGACTGGCTGCGCCCGGCGCTGCAGAAATGCGCCGAGCTGGGCGTGCTGGTCAAGCTGCATACCGGCGACGGCCCCTACAGCATCCCCACCGAATGGGTGCCGATGATGAAGGAATTCCCGACGGTGAACTTCATCATGGCCCACTTCGGCGTGCAGACCGGCGGCGTCTACTGCTTCGAGCCGTTCCAGATGGCGATGGACATGCCCAACGTCTACTGCGAATCGGGCTGGTGCCTGCAGTCGCGCATCGTCGAGTTCGCCAAGGTGCTGCCCAAGCACAAGATCCTGTTCGGTTCCGACACCCCGCCCAACGAACCCGGCATGTGGCTGCGCCTGCTGGAGGTGCTGTGCTTCGAGCCGCCCCAGGGCCTGAACCTGGATGAAGACACGCTCGAGGACTACCTCGGCAACAACGTCGCCCGGATGATCGGCCTGGAACCGACGCCGGTGCCGCGCACGCTGGAAGAAGCGAAAGCGCGCCTGGCCGCATAAGGTCCGCACCCGCACCCGCGCCAACGACAACGGACTCCGGAGCACCTGAACATGATTATCGACACCCACCTGCACCCGACCAACCTGGTCGACGAAGCCTGGCGCCATACCGGCGAACCCTTCAACGGCGAGCGCATGCTCAAGATGATGGACGGCCCTTACATGATCAACGGCAAGCCGCGCCGCATCGACATGGGCTTTATCCAGCCGCCGCCGGGCAACACCGGCTACCGCGACGGCAACCGCCGCGGCCGCGAAGGCATCCGCGACTACATGGCGTATATCGCCGAGCTGTGCCAGAAGTACCCCGACCGCTTTATCGGCAACTTCACCTTCAACCCGCGCTGGGGCCCGGAGGAAGGCGCGCTCGAGCTGGAATTCCACGTCAAGGAGTACGGCTTCAAGATGCTGAAGCTGCATGCCAACATGCACGGCTACCGGCCCGACCGCGCGCTCGACTGGCTGCGTCCGGCGATGAAGGTCTGCGCCAAGTACAACGTGGTGGTGCTGATCCACACCGGCGACGGCCCGTACACGATCCCGACCATGTTCTATCCGATCATCCGCGAATTCCCGATGGTCAATTTCATCATCGGGCATTTCGGCATCCAGACCGGCGGCAACTATTCGTTCGAGGCGTTCTGGATGGCGATGGACACGCCCAACGTCTACTGCGAATCGGGCTGGTGCTTCCAGTCGCGCATCGTCGAGTTCGCGCGCCAGCTGCCGCGCGACAAGATCGTGTTCGGCACCGACACGCCGCCCAATGAGCCCGGCATGTGGCTGCGCGAGCTGGAAATGCTGTGCGGCCCCGCGCCGCAGGGCATGGACCTGGACGAGGACGGGCTCGAGGACTACATGGGCAACAACATCGCCCGGCTGGTCGGCATCGAGCCGACCGCGCCGCCCAGGACGCAGGAAGAGGCCCTGGCGCGGCTGAAGGATACCTACGCCAGCACCCGCTAGTCGCTAGCTGTTCGGCAGGCAGGCACGGCACGGCGGCCGGGAACCTTCCCGGCCGCCGGGGCAGCCTTCGCCCTGGCCCACCCTGACCCCAGGAGCCGATCCATGAACTCACCCGCAGCGCCCTTCGTTCCCGCGACCCCGGCGACGCCGGCGCGCCAGCCTTTCCACGACACCTCGCAGGATTTCCACCAGTTCCTGGCCGCCTACCGCGAGGCCTTTCCCGAAGACGTGCTGCATATCCGCGAGCCGGTCGGTGCCGACCAGGACCCGACCGCGCTGGTGTGGGCACTGGCCGCGCAAGGGCGCCATCCGGCCTTGCTGTTCGACCATGTCGAAGGGCTGGGCACATCGCTGGCCACCAACCTGTTCGCCTCGCGCGAGCGCGTCGGGCGCATGCTGGGCGGCGTGCCGCCCGCCGGCATCCATGCCGAATACCAGGCCCGCAGCCGCCGCATGGTGGCGCCGCGCGTGCTGGACAGCGGCGCCGTCACCGGCCATGTCGACACCGAGCACATCGACCTGCGCACGATCCCGGCGATCCGGCACTTCGCCACCGACCGCGGCCCCTACATCACCAACGCGATCCTGATCGCGGAAGACCCCGACAGCGGCATCGGCAACGCCAGCTTCCACCGCTCGATGCTGCATTCGCCCACCGAGATCGCCACCAGCCTGCATTCGCGCGGGCACCTGTGGCGCATGCAGCAGCGCGCCGCCGAACTGGGCCGCCCGCTGCCGGTGGCGATGGTGATCGGCGCGCATCCGCTGTTCATGCTGGCCGGCGCCGCGCGGCTGCCGTTCGGCGTGGACGAGCGCCATGTCGCCGGCGGCCTGTTCGGCGCGCCGCTGGAAGTGGTACGCACGCCGCGCCACGGCATCCTGGTGCCGGCGCATGCCGAGATCGTGCTCGAAGGCGTGATCGATCCCGAGGCGCGCGTCGACGAAGGCCCGTTCGGCGAGTTCACCGGCTACTCGTCGGACCGCTCGACCAACAACCTGCTGCGCGTGCAGAGCGTGATGCGGCGCACGGACGCGTGGCTGGTCGACGTGGTCGGCGGCAACTCGGCCGAGCACCTGAACCTGGGCCGGATCCCGCGCGAGTCCGAGATGGTGGAGAAGCTGCGCGAGCGCTTCCCCGGCATCACCGGGGTGCATTACCCCAGCTCCGGCACGCATTTCCACGCCTACGTGGCACTGCGCCAGAGCCGCCCGGGCGAGGCCCGCCAGGTGATGCTGGGCCTGCTCGGCTGGGACCCGTACCTGAAGACGGTGGTGGCGGTGGACGACGACGTCGACCTCACCCGCGACGAGGAAGTGCTGTGGGCCATGGCCACGCACCTGCAGCCGCACCTGGACGTGGTGGTGGTCGACGGCCTGCCCGGCAGCGCGCTCGATCCGTCGGCGTCCGGCGTCGGCACCACATCGCGCATGGGGCTGGATGCGACGCGCGGGCCGAATTTTGATGGAGTGCGGGCGCGTATCGATGAGGCCGCGATGCGCCGTGCAACGGCCCTGCTGGCGCGCATCGGTGAACCCGCGGCGCCAGTGCCGTGACGGCGTGACTCCCCTCTCCCGCCTGCGGGAGAGGGGTTGGGGGAGAGGGCCAGCGCTGACAGCACCGACACGCTTCACTTCGTGGAAACTCCGGCCCTCTCCCCCGCCCCTCTCCCGCGCGCGGGAGAGGGGAGCAAACAAGCGGTAGATCCAGGTAGTCCCCTAGGGAAACACCCTGAAACCGGCCGATTCATCGACCAACCCGATCGATAAATCCGCCCTGAGCATTGTTCCTGACCGCCCCCGCTGGCATGCTGGTTTCATACAACAGGACAGGCGCGGGCATGCAAAGGATGGCACCGACCATTCGCACACAAATCGCCGGCGACCTTCGGGCGACACCGACGCAACCGAGCGCGACCGGCGTGGTACCGACCAAAGGAGACAAGCATGATCCCGACTCAGCCTGCGCATGGGGCAACGCCCGTGCATCCCGTTGATGAAATCCTGCCCCCGCCGCGCCTGCTGGCCCTGGGCCTGCAGCATGTGCTGGTGATGTATGCCGGCGCCATTGCCGTGCCGATGATCATCGGCGGCGCCCTCAAGCTGCCCAAGGACCAGGTCGCCTTCCTGATTGCCGCCGACCTGTTCTGCTGCGGCCTGGTGACGATGATCCAGAGCATCGGCATCTGGAAGGTCGGCATCCGCCTGCCGGTGATGATGGGCGTCACCTTCACCGCGATCGCGCCGATCATCGCCACCGGCTCCAATCCGTCGCTGGGGCTGCCGGCGGTGTTCGGCGCGGTGATGGTGGCCGGCGTCTTCACTTATTTTGCCGCGCCTTATGTCGGCAAGATGGTGCGCTGGTTCCCGCCGGTGGTGACCGGCACCGTGGTGCTGGTGATCGGGGTCTCGCTGATGCGGGTCGGGATCAACTGGGCGGCGGGCGGCAATCCCACCATCAATACCGCGGCCGGCCCGGTGCCCAATCCCAATTTCGGCCTGCCGGTGAACATCGCCATCGCCACCGCGGTGCTGTGCACGGTGCTGGCGCTGGTGGCGTTCGCACGCGGCTTCCTGTGCAACGTGGCGGTGCTGATCGGGATTGCGGTGGGCTTCGTGATCGCGCTGGCGCTGGGCAAGGTCAGTTTCGACGGCCTGCACAACGCCCACTGGGTTGAATTCATCACGCCCTTCCACTTCGGCTGGCCCACCTTCGACGCCATGACCGCGGTCACGCTGTGCGTGGTGATGATCGTGATCATGATCGAAGGCGTGGGGCAGTTCCTGGCGCTGGGCGAGATCGTCGGCCGCCCGGTCGGCTGCGAAGACCTGGCGCGCGGCCTGCGTGCCGACGGTGTCGGCGCGCTGGTAGGGGCGGTGTTCAACACCTTCACCTACACCTCGTACGCGCAGAACGTCGGGCTGGTGCAGGTCACCGGCGTGCGCAGCCGCTGGGTCTGCGCCACCGCCGGCGGCATCCTGATCGTGCTGGGCTGCCTGCCCAAGCTGGCCTTCTTCGCGGCGTCGATCCCGCAATACGTGCTGGGCGGCGCGGCGCTGGTGATGTTCGGCATGGTCGCGGCCACGGGCGTGCGCATCCTCGGCCATGTGGACTTTGTCGACAACAAGAAGAACGCCTACATCGTCGCCGTCAGCGTGGCGCTGGGCATGATCCCGCTGGTGTCGGACAAGTTCTTCGCGCAGATGCCGGAGCTGCTGGCCAAGTTCTGCCAGAACGGCATCCTGCTGGGCACGCTGGCCGCGGTGCTGCTGAACCTGCTGTTCAACGCCCGTTCGCCGGCCCCCCAGCCCCACGGGCTGGCGAAGGAGCCGGCATGACCTAATCAGCCCGCGTCAGCAAGCTTTGCGCGATAACGCATCAGCAGGTCGCGGAAGGCCTGCGCCGGCGGCGACAGCGACCGGTCCGCGTGCACCAGCAGCGAGATCTCGCGGTGGATCACCGGATCGGTCGGCATCACCGTGGCCAGCCCCAGCGCGCCGGTCAGCCGCGTGACCGCCGCGCTCATCACGGCGATGCCCAGGCCGGCGTCGACCATGCCGACCATGGTCAGCGGCAGGAACACCTCGTGCACCCGCTGCAGCGTGATGCCGCGCGCGGCCAGCGCGGTGTCCAGGCAATCGCGGATCGGGTTGCCCTTGTGCGGCCCGATCACCGGCAGCCCCGCTACGTCCTCCCAGCGCAGCGCCTTGCGCCGGCGCAGCGGATGGTGCGCGGGCATCACGATGACAAAGGCATCGTCCATCAGACGGTGCGCGCTCAGGTCGGGCTGGCCCTCCGGGATGGTGCCGATGCCAAAGTCGACCTCGCCCGAGCTGACCATCCTGGTCACTTCATGCTCGGACACATCGTGCAGTTCCACCTTTACGCCCGGATGGCCGACGCAGAACTCGCGGATCACGCGCGGCAGCATCAGCGCCGCCTGGATCGACGATGCCGCGATCGACACGCGCCCGCGCCCAAGCGTGCGCAGCTCGCTAGAGTTCTCGATCACGCTGTCGATATCGGCCACCGCCTTCTTCACCAGCGGCAGCAGCTCGGCGCCGGCCTGGGTGATGTGCAGCTGGCGCGTGTGGCGGTCGAACAGCTTCAGCCCGAGGTTGGCTTCCAGCTCGTGGATCAGCGCGCTGACCGACGACTGCGACAGGTCCAGCCGTTCGGCGGCGCGGGTGAAGTGGCGCTCCTGCGCCACGGCGATGAACGCGCGCAGCTGGCGCAGCGACACGTTCATGTTGCTGAGGTTGGGCACGTTGTCTACCTCCGGGATCTCGGGGTGTGCGCTCTGCGGCGAGAAGGCAGGGCTTTCGCGGCGCGTCTGATTCAGAGGGTAACACGATCAATTAATCCGTTTCCGGGCCTTTACCGATGAAGACCCGCCGCCCATGATGGATTCGACGGCGCGCGCCCCGCACGACCTCGGCAACACCGGCAGCCGCCGCCGATGGCACAGACCAGGAGGAGCAATGAGAGCGTTTGAGTATTTCGAACCGGCGACGCTGGCCGAAGCCTCGGCCATGCTGCACCGGTGCGGCGGCAAGGCCAGCGTGCTGGCCGGCGGCACCGATCTGCTGGTGCAGATCAAGGAGTCTGTGCGCAAGCCCGAGCACGTCATCAACATCAAGAAGATCCCGGGCATGGACGTGCTGACCTTCGATGCGGTCAACGGCCTGCGCATCGGCGCGCTGGTGACCACGCGCGCGGTCGAGACCTCGGGCTTCGTGCAGCGCCACTATGCGGGCCTGGCGAAGGCGGTGACCGACTTCGCGTCGATCCAGGTGCGCCATCGCGCCACCGTGGTCGGCAATGTCTGCCGCGCGTCGCCGTCGGCGGATTCGATCGCGCCGCTGGTCGCCGATGGCGCCTCGGTGCACCTGTACGGCATGTCGGGCTCGCGCGAGCTGCGCGTCGAGGACTTTGTCACCGGCGTCGGCAAGACCGCCATCGCGCCGGACGAGATCGTCACCCGCATCACCGTGCCGGCGCCGCGCGCCAACACCGGCAAGGTCTATCTGAAGCACGGCCGCCGCGTGCAGATGGAACTGGCCACGGTCGGCGTGGCGGTATCGCTGACGGTGGAGGACGGCCACTGCGCCGACGCCGGCATCGTGCTGGCCGCGGTCGGCCCCACGCCCGTGCGCGCGACGCGCGCCGAGCAGGTGCTGCGCGGCCAGCGCGTGACCGACGCCCTGATCCTGCAGGCCGCGCACGCCGCCATGGAGGAGGCCCGTCCGATCAGCGACGTGCGCGCCAGCGCAGCCTACCGGCGGCAGATGGTCAGCGTGCTGACCCGCCGCGCCCTCGAACAAGCCCTGGAGGCCGCCCTGCGCGGAACATCATGCGAAGAATGATCGAACTCGTCATCAACGGCGAGCCACGCGAGCTGGCGGTCGACCCCCACAGCACGCTGCTCGATGCGCTGCGCCACGACGCCGGCCTGACCGGCACCAAGAAAGGCTGCGACGTGGGCGAATGCGGCTCGTGCACCGTCATCATCGACGGCCGGCCGATGAACAGCTGCCTGGTGCTAGCGCCCGAAGCGCACGGCTGCCACATCACCACCATCGAAGGCGTGCAGCCCGCGCCCGACACCGTGCACCCGCTGCAGGAGCAGTTCATGCGCTGCGGCGCGGCGCAGTGCGGCTTCTGCACGCCGGGCTTCGTGGTGATGGCCAAGGCGCTGCTGGACGAGAACCCGCATCCCACGCGCGACGAAATCCGCTTTGCCATTGCCGGCAACATCTGCCGCTGCACCGGCTACACCAAGATCATCGAGGCCATCGAGAAAACGGCCGAGGCCATGGACGATACCGGGTGCTCGCACCGCGCCCGCGCCAGCGAGGAGGCATGATGACCCACGCCGTGATCGGACACAGCGTCAAGCGCACCGACCTGCTCGACAAGGTCACCGGCAACGCCAGGTACGTTGCCGACATGCCCTTCCCCGGCCTGCTGTATGGCAAGATCAAGCGCAGCAACGTCGCCCACGCCCGCATCCGCCGCATCGACACGTCGCGCGCGCTGGCACTGCCCGGGGTCAAGGCCGTGCTGACGCACGAGAACGTGCCGCGCGTGCTGCACGCCGGCTCGCCGCACCCGCGCTCCGCGTCGGTGACCTGCGACCAGTACATCCTTGACGACAAGGTGCGCTACTGGGGCGAAGGCGTGGCCGCGGTGGCGGCGGTCAGCGAAGAGATCGCCGAGCGCGCGCTCGAGCTGATCGAGGTCGAGTACGACACGCTGCCCGCCGTCTTCACCACCGAAGACGCCGAGCGCTCCGACGCCCCGCGCATTCATGAGCGCGAGCCCGGCGGCAACCTGGTGCTGCCGCCGGTGATCGTCAGGCGCGGCGACGTGGACGCCGGCTTTGCCGAGGCCGACTTCATCCTCGAAGGCATCTACGAGGGCGGCCGCCCCACCCCCGCCTACATGGAACCCAACGTGCTCACCTGCAGCTGGGACGGCAACGGCAACCTGACGGTGTGGATCTCGACCCAGACCGCCTTCATGGTGCGCGGCATCATGGCCGAGGTGCTGGGGCTGCCGCTGCACAAGGTGCGCGTGCTGGTCGACCACATGGGCGGCGGCTTCGGCGCCAAGCAGGACCTGTTCCAGCATGAGTTCCTGTGCGCGCTGCTGGCGCGCGAGACGCGCCGGCCGGTGCGCATGGAATACACCCGCGAGGAAACCTTCCTGGGCGGCCGCACGCGCCATCCGGCCAGGATCT
Source organism: Cupriavidus sp. (assembly GCA_013362725.1). Classification (GTDB taxonomy): domain Bacteria; phylum Pseudomonadota; class Gammaproteobacteria; order Burkholderiales; family Burkholderiaceae; genus Cupriavidus. The sequence continues at coordinate 4,433 of JABFVP010000261.1, read as the reverse complement.
GGCTGAAGCAGGGCTTCCGCAACGACGGCACCATCACCGCGCGCCAGGCCAAGGTGGTGTTCAATTCCGGCGCCTACGGCTCGCACGGCCCCGGCGTGACCAATGTCGGCACCGCCGCGCTGGTATCGCTGTACCGTTGCGACAACGTGCTGCTCGAGGGCCGCTGCGTCTACACCAACAGCCCCATCGCCGGCGCTTTCCGCGGCTACGGCGTGGTGCAGACCTACTACGCGCTAGACGTGCAGATGGACGAAGCCGCCGCGCACCTGGGCATGGATCCCGCCGAACTCAAGCTCAGGAATGCCGTGCGCGAAGGCGATATCGCGCCCTCGAACCATCCGCTGATCGGGCACGGCCTGGAGGCCTGCATCGAGAAGGGCATGGCACTGCTCGACTGGCCCGCGCTGCGACGCCGCCCGCGCGACACCACCGGTCCGGTCCGCACCGGCTGGGGCGTGGGGTGCGAGATGCACGGCAGCAGCGCCTATCCCGGCATCAAGGAACAGGGCAACGCCATCATCAAGATGAACGAGGATGGAACAGTGGTACTGCTGACCGGCGCGGCCGGGCTGGGTACCGGCGCGCACACCGCGCTGGCGCAGATCGTTGCCGAGGAACTGACCTTGCCGTTCGAAGCGGTATCGGTGGTACACGGCGACACCGACGTGGTCCCCTGGGACATCGGCGCCTTTGCCAGCCACACCACCTACATGGTCGGCAAGGCCGCCCAGATGGCGGCCGGCGAGATCAGGCGCCAGCTGTTCGAGCGCGCCGCGAAGCTGATGGAATGCAAGCCCGAAGCCCTGACGCTGGCCGGCGGCGTCATCGCCGTGCGCGACCGCGACGGCCCCACGCTGACGGTGCGCGAGGCGGTGATGCCGCGCAAGGGCATTCCCGCCGCGCAGCTGGTGGGCACTGCCACCTATCACCCGACCAAGTCGTATTCGTTCGCGGCGCACTTTGTCGAAGTCGCGGTCGATACCGAGACCGGCTTCATCACCGTGCGCCAGGTAGTGCCGGTGCACGACGTCGGCAAGGTGATCCACCCTGTCGCCGCCGCGGGCCAGATCGAAGGCGGCATCCAGCAGGGCATCGGCCACACGCTGTACGAGGACTACCAGATCGACATGCGCACCGGCCGCTCGCTCAACGCCAACTTCGTCGACTACAAGATGCCGCTGGGGATGGATATGCCCGAGATCCGCACCGTGATCCTCGAAGCCGCGCCCGACCCCGGCGGCCCGTTCGGCGCCAAGGGCGTGGGCGAAGACCCGATCGTCGCAATCGGGCCGGCGATTGCCAACGCGGTGTTCGATGCCATCGGCGTGCGCTTCCGCCACTACCCGATCAAGCCCGAGCAGGTGCTGCAGGCACTGGCGGAGAAGGCGGCGCGGGAAGGCGGGCGCGCATGAGCCGCACGCAACGCCTGGTGGTCGCCATCACCGGCGCCAGCGGCGCGGTGTACGGCGTGCGCATGCTGCAGGCACTGGCGGCGCTGGACGGCTGGGAGACCCACCTGGTGTGCTCGCCGTCCGGGCTGCTGACCGCGCATCATGAGCTGGGCCTGCAGCGCCCGCAGATCGAGGCCATGGCCGACGTGGTGCACAACGTGCGCGATATCGGCGCCACCATCGCCAGCGGCTCGTTCCGCTGCGACGGCATGGTGGTGGCGCCCTGCTCGATGCGCACGCTGGCCGCCATCGCCACCGGCCTGGCCGACAACCTCGTTACCCGCGCCGCCGACGTCATGCTCAAGGAGCGCCGCCGGCTGGTGCTGCTGGCGCGCGAGACGCCCTTCCACCTGGTGCACCTGCGCAACATGACCACGGTGACGGAGATGGGCGCCATCGTGCTGCCGCCGGTGCCGGCCTTCTACGCGCATCCGCAATCGGTCGACGACATCGTCGACCACACCGTGGGGCGCGTGCTGGACCTGTTCGACGTGCCGCACGACGGGCTGGTGGCACGCTGGCAAGGCCTGCGCCCCCACGTCGCCACCGCTTGAAAAGAACTTCCGCCTCGCGCCCGCGGGGAACGCAGCACCCTAATCAGGAGACAACATGAACGCACCTGCCGTCGCACAACAGGCGCCCGTCCCGGTCACCATCCTTACCGGCTTCCTCGGCTCGGGCAAGACGACGCTGCTCAACCACATCCTGACGCAGAAGCACGGCCACCGCATCGCCGTGATCGAGAACGAGTTCGGCGAGGTCGACGTCGACTCCGACCTGGTGATGACCTCGGACGAAGAGATCTACCAGATGACCAACGGCTGCATCTGCTGCGTGGTCGATGTGCGCACGGACCTGGTGCGCATCCTGCAGAAGCTGCTGGAGCGCCCCGAGCGCTTCGACCATATCCTGGTCGAGACCAGCGGCCTGGCCGACCCGACCCCGGTGGCCGCCACCTTCTTCATGGACCACGAAGTCGCCAGGCAGGTCACGCTCGACGGCATCCTGACGCTGGTCGATGCGGTGCATATCGAGAGCCATCTCGACGATCCCCAGCTGACAGGCTTCGACAACCAGGCCGTCGACCAGATCGTCGCCGCCGACCGCGTGATCCTGAACAAGACCGATCTGGTCGATGTCGCGCAACTCGACCGGCTGGAAGCCCGCATCCATCGCCTGAACGAGGGCGCGCAGATCCTGCGTTCCAACTTCGCGCAGGTGGACCTGGGCAAGATCCTGGGTATCGGCGGCTTCACGCCGGGCACGATCCAGGCGGACGCGCACGATGCCCACGATGCGCACGAGCACGCCGGCCATGCGCACGACCAGCACGACGAGCATCACGACCACGTATGCGACGAGCACTGCGATCACGCCCACGATGACGACAGCCACGGCCACCGCCACGATCCGTCGGTGACCTCGGTCTCGCTGGTGTTCGACCAGCCCTTCGACCGCCAGCGCCTCGAGCATGGCCTGAAGGCGCTGCTGGCCGCACAGGGCGACGATGTGTTCCGCATGAAGGGCATCGTCGCGGTGGAGGGCGATGAGCGCCGCTACGTGCTGCAGGCGGTGCACCGGCTGATGGACTTCCATCCCGCCGAGGCGTGGGGTACGGAGCCGGCGCAAAGCAAGTTCGTTTTCATCGGCCGCCATCTCGACAAGCTGCGGCTGCAGACGCTGCTGAAGGTGTGCCTGCCGGTGGCGCAGGCCGCCTGATCGGACCGGCGGCAGCGGGGCCGGCCTGCCGTCAGTCCCGCTGCGAAGCGGCCGCGCGCAAGGTCTGCGACGGCAGCTCGCCGAACTCGCGCCGGTACTCGCGCGAGAACAGGCTCAGGTGGGTAAAGCCGTGCCGCAGCGCGATCGCGCCGATCATGCCCTTCTCCTGCGGCGCGCGCTGCAGGTCGGCGCGCGCGCCATGCAGGCGCAGCAGCCGCAGGTATTCCATCGGCGTGGTGTCCTTGCTCTTGCGAAAGCCCAGCTGCAACGTGCGCGCCGACACCCCGCAATGCGCGGCGATCTGCTCCAGCGTCAGCGGCTGGTCCAGGTTGGCGCGCAGGTAGGCAATGGCGTGGCGCACGTAATCCGGCAGCACGGCCTCGAAGCGGCGCGGCAGCATATTGCCGTCGGCGGCGAAGCGATCGAGCAGCAGCGTCGACAGCACGATGCGCTCGATGCTGGCATCCACCGCCGGCACGCCGCTGCCTTCGCGCCGCACCCGCGTTTCCGCGCGCAGGTAGCTCACCAGCGCCTGCCAGCGCCCGGCACGGCCATCGTCCGCCACCGGCTGCATGTCGAATTCGATCGGCGCCGGCGGCTCGAAGCTGAACTGCTGGCGGAACGCCGCTTCGATCAGCTGGCGCCGGATCACCACGCTGAAGCGCTCGCAGCCCGGATCCAGCGACAGCGTGGTCGGCACGGTTGGCGAGAACACGAAGGTCGCGCCCGGCGGCATCAGCATCGCGCCACGCGGCGTTTCCACGCGGCAAGTGCCGGCCAGCACGGTCTGGATCACGAACTCGTCCTTGTTCGGCTGCGGCTCGATCTGGACCGCCTGGTTGTAGGCGATGGTCACCAGCCTCAGCCGGCCGATGGTGCTGGTATCGATGCGCGCGTCGAGCGCCGCCTCAGCCTCCGCCGCGCGCAGGCGCGTGGGGCCGAACACGCGGCCGGACAGCGACTGGATGCGATCGAGGTCCCCGCCGCGAGAGACTGGCGAGCGCGGGGCTGCGGCGGACCATGCGGCGGTGGGTGACATGGCATTGAATAAGGAAGGGATTGGAACACGACGACCGACGCCTGAACGCCCGACGTCTTTCTCCCCTCTCCCGCTTGCGGGTGAGGGGCGGGGGAGAGGGCAGGAGCTTGCAATGGCGATGCAGTATCAAAAGCCACCGGCGCAAGGCTCCCAGCCATACATACCACCTCGCTTTTGCACACGCTGGCCCTCTCCCCCAACCCCTCTCCCGCGCGCGGGAGAGG
>JABFVP010000641.1 GCA_013362725.1 Cupriavidus sp. | reverse complement strand
GGGGGCAGGCGAGACCCTCTTCGTGGTGCGCGGCCGCGACGGCGTGCTGCGCGCCTTCTACAACGTCTGCCCGCACCGCGCGCACGAGCTGTTCGCCGACGGCGCCGGCAAGGCCAAGAACGTGATCACCTGCCCGTACCATGCCTGGTCGTTCGGACTGGACGGCAAGCTGATCCACGTGCGCAACGCCGAGAACGTGCCGGGCTTCTGCAAGGACAACGCCGGGCTGACGCCGGTGCGCGTGGAGGAGTTCTGCGGCCTGGTGTTCGTCAACCTGGACTTGGACGCGAAGCCGCTGTCGGAGCTGGCCGCCGGACTGAACGACGAGATCCGCGCGCGCTGCCCGGACGTGGACAAGCTGGTGCCGGCGCACAAGCTCAGCTACGAGATGAAGGCCAACTGGAAGGTGGTGGTCGACAACTACCTGGAATGCCTGCACTGCCAGACCGCGCACCCGGCGCTGGTGGAGTCGATCCGGATGGAGACCTACAAGCACGAAGTGCGCGGCCTCTACACCAGCCAGGTCGGCCAGACCCGCTCGGGCAGCGATGCCTTCACCTATGACAGCGACGCCCCCAACACCGACTTCGCCGCGTACTGGCTGTGGCCCAACGTGACGCTGAACGTGCTGCCGGGCGACGGCAACTACGGCGTGTTCTACATGTTCCCGGTGGATGCCGACACCACCATCCAGCACTTCGAGTTCTATTTCCGCGACAGCACGCCCACGGCCGAGCAGGAACAGCTGATCGAGTACTACAAGAACGTGCTCAAGCCCGAAGACCTGAGCATCGTCGAATCGGTGCAGCGCGGCCTGAAGTCGCGCGGCTACCGCAACGGGCAGGGCCCGCTGCTGGTTACCGACGACAAGACCTCCGCCATCGGCGAGCACGGCGTGCAGCACTTCCAGCAGATGGTGCTCGACGCCCTGGCCGCCTGAACCACCCAGATCAACCGGAACCGCAGCAATGATCCAGACCCAGCTCTATATCGACGGCCAGTGGCAGTCGCCCATCGACCAAGGCACGCGCGCCATCGTCAGCCCGGCCGACGAATCGGTGATTGCCCAGGCCGCCGAAGCGACCCGCGCCGACGCGCGCCTGGCAATTGCGGCCGCGCGCCGCGCCTTTGACGGCCCGTGGCGCCAGACCACCATCCGCGAGCGCGCCAGGCTGCTGAACAAGATCGCCGAACTGATCGACCGCGATGCCGAAAAGCTCGCCCGTCTCGAATCGCTCAACACCGGCAAGACCCTGACCGAAAGCCGCACCGACATGGGCGACATCGCCGCCACGTTCCGCTACTTTGCCGGGCTGGTGGCGTCGGAATCGGGCGCCGTCAACGAAGCGCCGCACCACGTGATCAGCCGCACGCTGCGCGAGCCGGTCGGCGTGTGCGGCCTGATCACGCCGTGGAACTACCCGCTGCTGCAGGCCGCGTGGAAGATCGCGCCGGCGCTGGGCGCCGGCAACACCGTGGTGATCAAGCCCAGCAACCTGACGCCGCTGACCACGCATCATTTCACGCAACTGGTGGCCGAGCTGGACCTGCCGCCGGGCGTATTCAACCTGGTGACCGGCGGCGCCGAAGTGGGCGCGGAACTGGCCGAAAGCCTCGACGTGGACCTGGTGTCCTTCACCGGCGGCGCCTTTGCCGGCGAAAGCATCATGAAGGCCGCCACCGGCAACTTCAAGCGCATCGGCCTGGAGCTGGGCGGCAAGAACCCGAACATCGTCTTTGCCGATGCCGACCTCGATGCCGCGGTCGACTACGCGCTCAACGCCGCCTTCTTCCACGCCGGCCAGGTCTGCTCCGCCGGTTCGCGGCTGATGATCGAGGACAGCATCTATGATGCATTCATCGGCCGGCTGGCCGAGCGCCTGCCGCGCATCGTGATCGGCAACGGCTTCCATGGCGAAACCCAGATGGGCCCGGTGCAGTCGGCGCAACAGCACGAGAAGATCCTCGGCATGGTGCAGGCTGGCATCGCCGAGGGCGCGCGCCTGGTCCACGGCGGCAAGCGGCCGGCCGGCGACGTGTACAAGCAGGGCTACTGGCTGGAACCGACGCTGCTGGCCGACGTGACGGCCGGGATGAAGATTGCGAAGGAGGAGATTTTCGGGCCGGTGATCACCGCCGAGCGCTTCCGCTCCGAGGAAGAAGCGCTGCGTGCCGCCAACGACACGCCGTATGGCCTGGCCGCCGCGGTCTGGACCCGCGACCTGGACAAGGCCAACCGCATGTCGCGCGCGCTGCGCTTCGGCACGGTATGGGTCAACGACTACCACCCGTACTTCCCGGAAGCGCCGTGGGGCGGCTACAAGGCGAGCGGCATCGGCCGCGAGCTGGCCCGCATCGGCCTGGACGAGTACACCGAGCTCAAGCACAGCTATATCAACCTCGCCCCCAAGGCGATGGGCTGGTTCGGCGCCTGAGCGCAGCCGACTTCGCAATCGCGTGCGCGGCGGCGCCGCCCCCATGGGCCGCCCCGCACGGCGTCACGCAAACAAGGAGATTGCACCATGCAGGCAATCCATGAGTACGACTACATCATCGTCGGCGCCGGCTCGGCCGGCTGCGTGCTGGCGGCGCGGCTGAGCGAGGACGCCGGTGTCTCGGTGCTGCTGCTGGAGGCAGGCGGCCCCGACTGGCGCCTGGACTGGCGCACGCAGATGCCGGCGGCACTGGCGTATCCGCTGCAGGGCACCACCTACAACTGGGCCTATGTCACCGAGCCCGAGCCGCACATGAACAACCGGCGCATGACGCAGGGCCGCGGCAAGGGCCTGGGCGGCTCGTCGCTGATCAACGGCATGTGCTATATCCGCGGCAATGCGATGGACTACGACGGCTGGGCGGAAACCCGCTCGCTGGAGAACTGGAGCTACGCCGACTGCCTGCCCTACTTCCGCAAGGCCGAGACCTACGACAAGGGTGCCAACGACTACCACGGCGGCAACGGCCCGCTGCACGTGACCACGCCCAAGGCCGGCATCAGCCCGCTGTTCGACGCCTTTATCCAGGCCGGCGAGCAGGCCGGCTACGGCCGCACCGATGACCTCAACGGCTTCCGCCAGGAAGGCTTCGGCCCGATGGACCGCACCACCACCGCCGGCGGGCGCCGCTGCAGCACCTCGCTGGCCTACCTCGACCAGGCCCGCGAACGCCCGAACCTGACCGTGCATACGCGTGCGCTGGCCGACCGCATCCTGTTCGCCGGGCAGCGCGCCATCGGCGTGTCCTACCTGCAGGGCGATCACGTGCGCGAAGCCCGCGCGCGCCGCGAGGTGATCGTCAGCAACGGCGCGATCGCGTCGCCGCAACTGCTGCTGCGCTCGGGCGTGGGCAATGCCGACGAGCTGCGCGCGTTCGGCATCGACACGGTAGTCGACCTGAAAGGCGTGGGCGAGAACCTGCAGGACCACCTCGAGATGTACCTGCAGTATGAATGCACCAAGCCGGTCTCGCTGTACCCGGCGCTGCAGTGGTGGAACAAGCCGGCGATCGGCATCGAGTGGTACCTGCGCGGCACCGGCACGGCGGCGTCCAACCACTTCGAGGCCGGCGGCTTTATCCGCAGCAGCGACGAGTTTGCCTGGCCCAACCTGCAGTACCACTTCATCCCGCTGGCGATGAACTACGACGGCAGCAACCCGGTGAAATCGCATGGCTTCCAGTGCCACGTGGGTTCGATGCGCTCGCCCAGCACCGGCTTCGTCAAGCTGGCCAGCCGCGACCCGCGCGTCAAGCCGCGCCTGCTGTTCAACTACATGGCGCACGACGTCGACTGGCGCGAGTTCCGCGCCGCGGTGCGGCTGACGCGCGAGATCATCGGCCAGCAGGCGATGGACCAGTTCCGCGGCCGCGAGATCAAGCCCGGCATGATGGTGCAGAGCGATGCCGAGATCGACGCCTTCGTGCGCGAGCATGCCGAGACCGCGCTGCACCCGTCCTGCACCTGCAAGATGGGCGACGCCTCCGACCCGATGGCGGTGGTCGACCACCAGGGCCGCGTGCACGGGCTCTCGGGCCTGCGCGTGGTCGACGCATCGATCATGCCGAAGATCGTCACCGGCAACCTGAACGCGCCCACCATCATGATGGCCGAGAAGCTCGCCGACGTGATCCGCGGCCGCGCGCCACTGCAGCGTTCGACCGCGCCTTACTACAAGGCGGCGCCCGCGCGCAGGCAGACGGTGGCGGAGCGCGCGCAACCGCCTGCCGCGCGCATGCCGCTGCCGATGCCTGCCTGACCCCAGCGGCGCGGCGCGCGGGCCTTCCACCCAAGTCTTGACTGCGGCACGGTGCTGCCGGGACCAGCGTCCCGGCGGGCAACGTGCGCCCGGTCGGACGCGTCGCGCCTCCCCATCACCAAAGCCGGCGACCCATAAACAAATCCAGACCGGCTGCAAGGAGGAGACACAACCATGCTGCGCAAATGCTTTCCCGCAAGACGGACCCTGCTAGGCGCCCTGCCCCTGCTGTTGTG
>JABFVP010000252.1 GCA_013362725.1 Cupriavidus sp. | reverse complement strand
GGGCGCCCGGGCCGCCTGACCGTGCGCGCCGGCGCGCGTGGCCAGGAGACAGTAGGCGAATACAGCGTGGCGACGGTGATGCCGGACCGCGTCGCCTTCGGCCGCTGGCTGGACCAGGCCATCAGCCAGGCCCGGCTGGCCGAGACCGGCTGTGCCGTGCTGCTGATCCATATCGCCGACTACCGCGAAGTCGACGAAGTCTTCGAAGTCCGCGCCGACGACATCCTGGCCCAGGACGCCGGCGCGCTGGCGCAGGCCGTGCTGGAGCCGCACGACTTCCTGGCGCGGCTGGCGCGCGACGAGTTTGCCGTGGGCGTGCCGGAACTGGTCCACCATGGCCGCGCGCAGGAACTGGGCTCGCGCATGCTGGGCTCGCTGGCGGAGTTCATCGCCGCGCGCGGGCTGCAGATGCAGATCGGCGTCAATATCGGCATCGCCATCTATCCGCGCGACGCGCAGACGTCCGAAGCCTTGATGCAGGCCGCCCGCGTCAGCCTGGCCGAAGCCCGCCAGAGCGGCTCGAACCAGGTGCGCCTGTTCAATAGCGCCGCCGGCGAGCGCGCGCGCCGCACCCGCGTGATCCGGCGCGACCTGTGGGTGGCGATCCAGGACGATACCCTGTCGCTGCAGTTCCAGCCCAAGTACGACGCGCGCCGCCGCACCGTGGTCGGCGCCGAGGCCCTCTGCCGCTGGCGCCATCCCGCGCTGGGCCAGGTCAGCCCGGCCGAGTTCATCGCCGTGGCCGAGCAGTCCGGCCAGATCGACAAGCTCGACGACTGGGTCCTGACCAGCGTGTGCCGCCAGGTGCGCCAGTGGCGCGACGCCGGCGTGCCCACCGTGCCGGTGGCGATCAATGTCTCGGGGCTGCGCTTTGCCAGCCGCAACTTCCCGCAATACCTGCTGGAGCAGATCCACCAGCACGACATCCCGCCGTCGGCGATCACGCTGGAGATCACCGAGACCGCGGCGATGAAGGACATCGGCAAGTCGCTGGAGACGCTGGCCGAGCTGCAGTCGCTCGGCATCCAGGTGGCGCTGGACGATTTCGGCAGCGGCTATTCCAGCCTGGGCTATCTCAAGCGGCTGCGCGTGGGCACGCTCAAGATCGACCGCACGCTGATCGGCGGGCTCGATACCGATGCGCAGGGCCGCGCCATCGTCGGCTCGATGGTGGCGCTGGCGCACGAGCTGCGCATGAAGGTGGTGGCCGAGGGCGTGGAGTCGGCGTCGCAGCTGGAGATCCTGAACCAGATGGGTTGCGACGAGGTGCAGGGTTACCTGCTGTCGCTGCCGCTGGATGCCGCGGGGTTTACCGAGGCCTTGCGCGAGCAGTCCGCGGCCTGATGGCTAAAGCCTGGCCGCCACGCCGCCGATAACCGTTCTGGCAGGCTGGCCCGCATCGGCGCCAGCCCTGCGCCGGCCCGTCCGTCGCCGCCGCGTTGCCCGTGCCATCGATGTTCCTGGCGGACCCACCCGTTCCTGCACCTCCGGAGGCGCCCATGTCATTGCCCAGCATCCTCGTCGTCGACGATTCTCCTTCGCTACGCCGCATGATCGGCGCCTGCCTGCGCGCCGGAGGGTTTGACGTGACCGAGGCCGCTGACGGCGACCAGGCGCATGCGCTGGCGCTCGCAGGCAACTTCGGCATGCTGGTCACCGACCAGGTCATGCCCGGCACGGACGGCCTGACGCTGATCCGCAGCCTGCGCGCGACGCCGCGCTACGCGCGCATGCCGATCCTGATGCTGACCACCGAGCAGGACGGCAGCATCCGCGAACAGGCCCGCGCCGCCGGCGCATCGGGCTTCCTGCCCAAGCCGTTCGACCCCGACGGGCTGATGCAGGCCGTGGCCGCGCTGCTGGAAGCGGCATCCCCTACCTCGGAAGGGTAAGGAAAGCGGCGGCGTCGCCCTTCAGTCACCCCGGATCCTGCCGTAAACACTGGTGGGCGAAGTCACGCCCCGGCGCAGCCAGCGGCCCTGGCCGTTGCGGCGCCAGACACCAGCATGAGCCAAATTTGGGGGGCTAGACGATGCAGCACATCGACAAGGCAGACGGCGCGGGCGAGGAGTTCCTGGCCTTTACCCTGGGCCGCGAGGAATACGGCGTCGATATCCTGAAGGTGCAGGAGATCCGCGGCTACGAGTCGGTCACCCAGATCGCGAATGCGCCCGACTACATCAAGGGCGTGATCAACCTGCGCGGCATCATCGTGCCGATCATCGACCTGCGCATCAAGTTCCGCCAGCCCAACGTCAGCTACGACCAGTACACGGTCGTGATCATCGTCGACCTCAACGACCGCACCACCGGCATCGTGGTGGACGGCGTCTCCGACGTGCTGACGCTGAGCGCCGCGCAGATCAAGCCCACGCCGCACTTCTCCGGCGAACTGGCGACCGACTATATCCGCGGCCTGGGCTCGGTCGAGCAGCGCATGCTGATCCTGGTCGATATCGAGAAGCTGCTCAATACCGAAGAACTGGCCGCTCTGGAAGCGGTGTCCTGATTCCGCAGCAGCGCCCCCGCCGTCCGGCACGCGCCATCCGCGCGCCGGATCGAACCCGCCCGCGGTGCGCACCGCATGGACCCATGCGGCGCGCCACAGGCAAGCAGTACAGACTTAGATGCGAAACAACCAACCCGTTACGCAGCGCGAGTACCCGCTGTCTCCGTCCGACTACCTGATCTCGCGCACCGACCTCAAGGGCCGTATCACCTTTGCCAACCGCACCTTTATCGAAGCCAGCGGTTTTACGGCGGAAGAGCTGCTGGGCGCGCCGCATAACCTGGTGCGCCACCCCGACATGCCGCCCGAGGCGTTCGCCGACCTGTGGCAGGACCTGCAGGCCGGGCGCACGTGGATGGGCGTGGTCAAGAACCGCCGCAAGGACGGCGACTTCTACTGGGTCAATGCGACCGTGACTCCCACGCGCGTCGACGGCCGCGTGGTCGGCTACACCTCAGTGCGATCGATGGCGACGCGCGAGCAGGTGCAGGCCGCGGGCGCCGCCTATGCGCGCTTTCGCGCCGGGCAAGCCGACGGGCTGGCGATCCGCCACGGCGCGGTGGTGCGCACCGGCCTGCGCGGACTGGTGCAGGGGCTGCTGCGGCTGAACCTGAAGCGCCGCATCCTGTGGGCCCAGGCCGGCGGGCTGGTGTGGTTCCTGGCCGCGCTAATTGCAGTGGAAGTGCTGGGCGGCACCGGCGCGGCCAGCTTGCGCCCGTGGCTGTGGGGCGGCTTTGCGCTGGCGCTGGCGTCGTCCTTCGCCGCCGGCACCATGCTGCTGGCGCGTGTGAACCGGCCGGTGCGCGACATGCTGGACTTCGCGCTGCGCATGGGTGCGGGCGACCTGACCACGCGCTTCGAGCACCGCAGCACCGACGAGATCGGCGCGCTGGCGCAGGCGATGCAGACCATGCAGCGCAGCCTGCTGTCGGTGGTGCACGAGATCCAGGAAGGCATGGCCAGCATCTCGACCGCGACGCGCCAGGTAGCCGCCGGCAACAACGACCTGTCGCAGCGCACCGAGCAGCAGGCCGCGTCGCTGGAGCAGACCGCGTCGAGCATGGAAGAGTTGACCAGCACGGTGCGCCAGAACGCGGACAACGCACGCCAGGCCAGCGGCCTGGCGGCCAATGCGTCCGACACCGCGCTGCGCGGCGGCGAAGTGGTGGGCCGGGTGGTGCAGACCATGGACGAGATCAACGATGCGTCGAAGAAGATCGTCGACATCATCGGCGTGATCGAAGGCATTGCGTTCCAGACCAACATCCTGGCGCTGAACGCCGCGGTGGAAGCCGCGCGCGCGGGCGAGCAGGGCCGCGGGTTCGCGGTGGTGGCGGGCGAGGTGCGCAGCCTGGCGCAGCGCAGCGCCAACGCAGCCAAGGAGATCAAGGGTTTGATCGGCGATACGGTGGAGCGCGTCGACAACGGCTCGGCGCTGGTCGGCCAGGCCGGCAAGACCATGGATGAGATCGTGCAGGCGGTCAAGCGCGTGACCGACATCATGGGCGAGATCAGCGCGGCCTCGGCCGAGCAGAGCTCGGGCATCGAGCAGGTCAACCAGGCGGTGGCGCAGATGGACGAGGTGACGCAGCAGAACGCGGCACTGGTCGAAGAAGCCGCTGCCGCAGCCGGTGCGCTTGAAGAACAGGCCGGCCGCCTGCAGTCCGCGGTGGCGACCTTCCGCCTGGCCGCCGAGGACGAGCGCGCGGAGCGCTTCGACGTATTGCCGGCCGCCGCGGTGCCCGCCAAGACTCAACCCGCGGGCGCCGTGCGTGCCATCGCCGCAAGCAAGCGCGCGGCCAAGCTGCCGAAGGCCAAGGCAGAAGCCGCCAGCGCCGATGAAGCCCCGCGCGACGCGGCCGAGCCGGCGCCAGCCAAGGCAGCGCCGCGCGCAGCGGCGATGACGCCGCGTCCCGCGCTCGCCGCGGCCGACAACGGCGACTGGAGCGCGTTCTGAGTGTTGCCATGACGACCGATATCAC
>JABFVP010000736.1 GCA_013362725.1 Cupriavidus sp. | reverse complement strand
AGACCTGTTCGATGCGCCCGCCGCTGAAGGCATAGCCAGGCATCGCGTCAGCAGGATAATCGCCCGCGGCCGAGCCATGGTCGATGCCGACATCGAAGGTCTCGTCGATGGTGTAGAAGCCGGGCGGGCTCGCCGGCAAGCGGTCGCGGCCCGCGGGCTTGCCGTCGACCAGCAGCTGCACGTCCGCGCCCCTGGCATAGCCGCCGCCGTCATAGCTGAAATCGAAGCGCAGCTGGTGGCGCCCGGCCATCAGCGGCGCCGGCCCGCGCAGCGTCACGGTCTTCAGGTTGAACAGGCGGTAGCTGAACACCGGAACGCCGGCGTCATCCAGGTAAAGCGACCATCCCGCACTGTGCCCGCCGAGCGTGGCGATCACGCCGCGCGCCCGCTCGCCGGCATCGATGGTGGCCGACACGCTCCAGGAGCGGTTATAGGTCTTGGGCAAGGCCGACTCGGGCACGCCGACCACGCCTTGCCTGAAGGTCATGCTGGTGCGGCCCGCTGACAACGACGGCAGCGTCCCGGCCTGGTTCGGCGACATGTTGCGCAGCGGCAGCACCTGGTTGCGCTGCGCCTCGCTCTGGAACAATGCCTGCATCCGCGCCAGCCGCTCTGGCTCGCGCTGGGCCAGATCATGGGCCTGCGAGAAGTCTGTGTTCAGGTCATAGAGTTCCCATCGGTCGTCCTCGAACTTCTTCTGGCCATAGTCGATCACGGTCCACGGTCGTCGGCTATGGAAGGCGGACGCCATCCAGCCATCCCGGTAGAGGGCGCGATGACCGAATACCTCGAAGTACTGCATGGCATGGCGCGTCGCCGCGCTGGCATCGGCGAAGCTGTAGAGCAGGCTCACGCCATCCATCGGCTTCTGCGCGATGCCGTTGACCACCGCGGGTGCAGGGATTCTTGCGGCTTCCAGGATGGTGGGAACGATGTCGTTGACATGGCCGAACTGGCTGCGCAGCCCGCCGCGCGGGGCGACATGCCTGGGCCACGTCACCACCATCGGATTGCGGGTGCCGCCCAGGTGAGACGCCACCGCCTTGGTCCATTTGAACGGGGTGTCCAGCGCCCAGGCCCAGCCGGCGGGATAGTGCGGATAGGTGCCGGGCCCGCCCAGCGCCTCGAGCTGCGCCAGCCGGGTGGCATCGCTTTCGGGCAGTCCCTGCACCGGCGCGAAGTAGCTGGCGCTGCCGAGCAGGCCGCCTTCGGCGCTGGCACCGTTGTCGCCGACGATGTAGAAGAACATCGTGTTGTCGAACTGCCCGTTCGCCTTCAGCGCCTCGACCAGCCTGCCGACCTGCGCGTCGGCATGCGCCAGGAAGCCGGCATAGACCTCCATCAGCCGCGACGCGACCCGCTTCTGGTCCGGTGTCAGCGTGTCCCATGCCGGCAGGTCCGGCATGCGCGCGGTCAGCTGCGTATTGGCCGGAATCACGCCGAGCGCCTTCTGTCGCGCGAAGATCTCTTCGCGCAGCTGGTCCCAGCCCTGGTCGAACTTGCCGCGGTACGGCTCGATCCACGCCTTCGGCGCCTGCAGCGGCGCGTGCGCGGCGCCCGGGGCGAAGTACAGGAACACCGGCTTGTCCGGCGTGACCGCGTGCTGCACGCGCAGCCAGTCGATCGCCTTGTCGGCAAGGTCCGCACTCAGGTGGTAGTCGCGCCCGGGCCGGCGCATCACCGGCGTGGTGCCGTCATAGAGCGAAGGCTCGTACTGGTCGGTTTCGCCGCCATGGAAGCCATAGAAGCGCTCGAACCCTTCCCCGGTCGGCCAGCGGTCGAACGGGCCGCTTGGCGACAGCTCCCAGTCCGGGGTCTGGTGCCATTTGCCGAACGCCGCGGTGTTGTAGCCGTTCTGGCGCAGCACCTCCGCGATGGTGGCGGTGTCCTTGGTGTGGAAGCTGCTGTACCCCGGGCGCTCGTCGGCAACGTTCGCCACCGCGCCAATGCCGGTCGCGTGCGCATTGCGTCCGGTCAGCAGTGCCGAGCGGGTAGGCGAGCAGATCGCCGTGGTATGGAAGTTGTTGTAGCGCAGGCCTTCGCGCGCCAGCGACTCCAGCACCGGCGTCTGCACCGGACCACCGAAGGTCGAGGCCGCACCGAAGCCGACATCGTCGAGCAGCACGATCACCACGTTGGGCGCGCCCGCCGGCGCCTTGACCTGGTAGGCGGGCCCGCGGTCGGCACCGGCAAGCGCCGGGCCCTGTTGTGCGTGGGCCGGCATGCAGGCCGGCGTGGCGGCCAGCGCCAGGCAAGTGGCGATGAACTTCCGGGAAAATGGCATAGGCGTCCTGCGATATCGTTGGCCGGCGCGGCGGCGCGTCACTGCCGCAGCGCATGGTTCCGGCATGGCTGCCGCATTGTTCCCATTGCGCCGCGCCGCGGGCATCGTCCGCCCCGAACTATCCGGTCCGCGCGGACGGGATGCCCGCCTGGGGTTGTCATCAGTCCTGCCGCACCAGCTGCGGCATCGCGTAAGTCCCGTCGACCAGCGGCGCGGTCGGGCCATAGAAGCGTGCCGCCAGCCTGAACGGCCCTTTGGCCGGCAGCGGCATCCAGTTGCGCGCCTGGGCCGCGTCGGATGGCTTGTCATGCTGGAAATACAGCGTGAGCTTGCCGTCCTGCACCGCGAACTGGCCGGCCGCGACCTGGTAGCTGGTCACGCTGTAGCGGTCGATCGGGTTGTCGACGAAGTAGCCGTTGTCGTCGTAGACCGGCAGCTCCCAGAACTCGGTGACCGGCGGCAGGTTGTTCATGTCCAGCGTCATGGTGTAGCGCCCGCCGCTGTCCAGCGGCTTGCCGTGCGCGTCGGTCATGGCGTAGGCGATGGTGTGCGACTGGTATGGCACGGGGCTGCCCCAGGCGATGTCCGCGGCGCCGGCCCTGACCTTGTAGTCGTTGGGGTCGTAGAACAGGCTGCTCTGCAGTTTCCAGCCGTTCATGTCGACCTGCGCCGCGCTGAATGCCGTGCGTGCCTGCGCGCGCGCGGCGTCGAAGCCCCGTTGCACGGCGCGGCGCTGCGCGGGCGTGAGCCGCTGCGGATCGAACTGCACGCCCTTGCGCAGGCCCAGTGGCGCCAGCGCGCGCAGGGTCTCGCGCTCGGTCACCGAGTCCCTGCGCTGGGTCAGGGTGTCGTCGTTGATCACCAGGCTGGCCAGCTGCAGGTAGTCGGTCGCGGTCATCGATTTGGCCACATCCGGGATCTGCGCCATGCGCGCAAAGGTGCGGTAGTTGGCCGGCTGCGTCGGCACCTCGGCCAGCGGCACCGGCTTGCCGCCGTTGCGCTGCCAGCGCTCCAGCGGCTCGACACTGACGCCGTCCATCAGCCGGTGCGCGGCCGCGAAGTCGGCATCGTCGCGCGTGGTGACCGCCACGCGCAGCGTGATCGAGAACGCGTTGGAAGGCGCCCGCACCACCTCCGTGCCGCGGAATCCCGCCGGCAGCGTGCCCTTCCAGTCCGGCCCGACGATCAGGTAGCGCTGCGCAGCGTTGCCGGTGAACTGGCTGCCCACCATGAAAAACCAGTCGGCGTACTGGTCCAGCGCCTGGATGCTCCAGTAGCGGCCATCGTCGACCCTGGGCGAGGTCACCACCACTGGCTGCTGCGACAGGTCGAAGAAGCCGCCCGAATACAGCGTCGAGGCGTTCGGGGTGGTGGCAAAGCGCTCCCTGGCGGTAAAGAGCTGGCGGTTCTGCGCGAGGCGGTTGATGCCGCGGTAGGCCGGCATCTGCTGCGCCTGCGTGAAGACGTAGCGCAGCTCGTAGAAGCCGGTCTGCTGCAGGCCCCAGAAGTAGGCCTGCCGGGTCAGCGCTTCGATTTGTGCGGGCGTGATGCGGGCATCGATGCCGGAGGCGGGTAGTGGTGCCGGCGCCGGCGCGGACCAGGCGTGGGACTGCAGGCAGGCGAGGGCAAGGACAGCGATGCGGGCGTGCCGCATCCAGTTGGCGTACATCGGCAGGCTCCTTGAGCAATGAAAGCGGCACGCTGCGCCGCCACGCATGCCAGTGTCCCGGCAACGCCGACGGCCGACATCGTCTGCCTGAGCAAGAGGCCTCTACTACAAACAGGGGTGGCGCCGCGACGCGGCACGTGCCTGGCTCAGCTGAGCGACACGACGCTGTTGAGCAGCGTGCGCACCAGTTCAGCCTGCCGCGTGACGCCCGCCTTCTGGAAGATCGCGCGCAGATGGGCGCGCACGGTATTGGTCTTGACCTTCAGCGCTTCGGCCGCGTCCTCCAGCGAAGCGCCGTTGGCCATCAGCAGTGCCAGCGATGCCTCCGTCGGCGTGAAGTCGAACAACTGGCGCAAGACCTCGACCGAGGTCTGTGCGCTGCACGCCGGGTCGCGGATCACCACCACGCAGGCCGGACACCACTTGTTCTCGTCCGACCATTCGCGCATCGGGATGGCGCGGATCAGCACCTCCAGCCGCCCCGTCCCGGAAGGCCTGGCCAGCGACATCGCCTCTACCATGGGCGCGGCGGCGCCGTCATCCTGCG
>JABFVP010000542.1 GCA_013362725.1 Cupriavidus sp. | reverse complement strand
CGGACGCACGTTGGCGTACAGGTCGAAGCGCTTGCGCAGCTCGACGTTGATCGAGCTGAAGCCCTCGCCGACCGGCGTGGTCAGCGGGCTCTTGAGCGCGATGCGGTTCTTGCGGATGGAGTCCAGCGTCGCCTGCGGCAGCAGCTCGCCGTGCTTTTCCAGCGCGACCAGGCCGGCATCGGCGAACTCGTACTTCAGGCCCAGATTCATCGAATCCAGGACCTGCAGGGTGGCGTCCATGATTTCCGGGCCGATGCCATCGCCACGGATGACGGTAATCGTCTGCGTCATAAAGGGGGTTCTTCCAGCTGAAGGGCGCGGGGTACGGGAGTACGGCGCCGGATGGTTAGCCCGGGAATTATGCCGGAAGCCGCCCTTTCCTGCAGGCCGCAGGCTTCACCTTCGGCTCATGCTTTGGTCGCAACCCATTGACCGTTCAGGCAAAAACAAGGCGCGACCGGGTGGTCGCGCCTGTCGAGAGTGCCACGTGGAGGCGGGTTTCAGCCGTGATCGTGGCCGGCCGGCGCGGCGGCCTCGCCCTGCTCCAGGCGGTCGAGGAAGTCCACGGCGCGGCGCAGGTGCGGGATGACGATCGAGCCGCCGACCACCAGGCCGACGGAGAACGCCTCGAACATCTCGTCGCGGTTGACGCCGGCTTCCTTGCATTGGGCGACGTGGTAGCTGATGCAGTCGTCGCAGCGCAGCACCATCGAGGCGACCAGGCCGAGCAGCTCCTTGGTCTTCAGGTCCAGCGCGCCGGGCTGGTAGGTCTGGGTGTCGAGCGCGAAGAAGCGGCGCACGACCTGGTTGGGCTCGGCGAGGATGCGCTCGTTCATGCGCTTGCGGAACGCGGTGAACTCGGCCACTCGGTCGCCTTCGGTCTTCGGGTCGCCGCTCATGCGTTCACCTCCGCCAGCAGCGGCTCCAGGCCGCCGGCCCGATGCAGGGCGATCATGTCGTCGTAACCGCCGACGTGGGTGTCGCCGATGAAGATCTGCGGCACGCTGGTGCGCCGGGCACGGGCCAGCATGGCGTCGCGCTGCGCGGGGTCGAGGTCGATGCGCACCTCGGTCCAGCTCTGGCCCTTGCTCTTGAGGAAGTTCTTGGCCGCGACACAGTACGGGCAGATCGCGGTGGTATAGATGACGATGCCGGACGCAGCGGTATCGGTCGGAGGGGTGGGACTGCTCAAGGACGGCTCCGCGTGAACTTAAGGGTGGTGGCTGTGGTCGAATATGGGCCTGCGCCGCGGCCATTTCCAGCCCGCCGCTGGAACGCTGTCGCCCGCCCCGCCCGCCCGTCGGGTTAACAAGCGATTCACCCGCTCGCGGGGCGCCGGCCGCATCCTCGCCGCTGACGTACCTGATTCACAAGCCAGGCCCATCGAAGGACAGACTGCTTGCGCCGCATCGCCCTGCTCACCGCCGCCCTCACCTTCGCCGTCGCCAGCGTCTGCGCGACGGCGCAGGAATCCAGCCTGCCCGACATCGGATCGTCGGCGGGCGAACTGCTGACGCCAAAACAGCAGGGCGAGTACGGCGAGATGATGCTGGCGCAGCTGCGCCACTACGACTACCTGCTGGAAGACCCGCTGATCGACAGCTGGCTGGACACGCTCGGCACGCGCCTGGGCGCCAACAGCGACCGTCCGCGCCAGCCGTTCACTTTCTTCATGCTGCGCGAGCGCCAGATCAACGCCTTCGCCACGCTGGGCGGCTACATCGGCGTCAACTCCGGCCTGGTGCTGGCGGCCGAGCGCGAGGACGAAGTGGCCGGCGTGCTCTCGCACGAAATCGCCCACGTCACCCAGCAGCACGTGCTGCGCGGCGTGGAGCGCGCGCAGCGCGACCAGTTGCCGATCCTGCTGGCGATGCTCGGCGCGATCGTCGCCGCGCAGGCCGCCGGCGGCAGCTCCAGCGGCGAGGCCACGCAGGCGGCGATGGCCGGTGCCATGGGCCTGATGCAGCAGCGCCAGATCGACTACACCCGCTCCAACGAATCCGAGGCCGACCGCCTGGGCATCCAGACCCTGTCGCGCAGCCACTACGACCCGATGGCGATGGCGGACTTCTTCGCGTTGATGCAGGCGCGCTCGCGCAGCAACGGCGCCAATTACTGGGGCGAATCGCCCGACTGGCTGATGACCCACCCGGTCACCATCACCCGCATCACCGAGGCCAAGGACCGCGCTGAGCGCATCAAGCGCGAATCGGGCACCACCGAAGTGTGCGTGCGCGATCCGCAGGGCCCCGACCAGTGCCGCACCGAGTCCCTCGCCCAGCCGAACTACGCCACCGACACCGCCAGCAACAACCCGCTGCTGCCGGGCAACCTGAGCCCCAGCCTGGCGATGCAGACGAGCGGCGGCACCGGGCGCTTCGATTTCGCCCGCGAGCGCCTGCGCGTGCTCAGCGCCAGCACGCCGCGCGATGCGATCCGCGAGTACGAGCAGCTTGGCGGCGGCAAGTCCAGCGATGCCCAGCGCTATGGGCTGGCGGTGGCGCGCCTGCGCGCCAACCAGGCCGGGACCGCCGCGACCGATCTGGCCGCGCTGCTGCAGAAACATCCGGGCGACACCTGGATCACGCTGGCGCTGGCCGAGGCCGAAGCCCGCAGTGGCAAGGCCGACTCGGCCGACGCCCGCTTCGAGGCACTGCTGCGGCAAAGCCCCAACAGCCGCCCGGTGGCGCTCACCTACGCGCAGGTCCTGGGCGAGCGCAACACGGCCGCCGCCGGCAAGCGCGGGCAGGCGGTGCTGCGTCCGCTGATGGGCAGTTCGGCCAACGACCCGGCCTTCCAGGCCGCGTTCGCCCGGGCCTGCGAGATCGCCGGCGACCCGATCCGCGCCGGCGAGGCCTGGGCCGAATCGGCCTATCTGAACGGCCGCGCCGAGCAGGCGCTGGTGCAGCTCAACACCCTCAAGCGCCGCGACGACCTGGATTACTACGCCCGGGCCCGTATCGAGGCGCGTATCGCCGCCATCACCCCGACGGTGCTGGAACTCAAGCGCCAGGGCATCCGCGACGACGACCTGCGCCAACGCTAGGCCCGTCACACAAGCCTGCCGGGCCGGTGACGCTGTCATGTCAGCGTCACAAAACGGTAGTGTACTGGCGCGGCTTCCCGAGCCTTCCCAGTCTCTTCCCCCGGTGACCGCGTGCAGAAGCGCATTCTGATAGTCGAAGACGAACCCGCCATCCGCGACATGGTGTCCTTTGCCCTGCGCAAGGGCGAATACGAACCTGTCCACGCCGGCGACGCCCGCGAGGCGCAGGCCGCCATCGCCGACCGCGTGCCCGACCTGATCCTGCTGGACTGGATGCTGCCCGGCACCAGCGGCCTGGAACTGGCCCGCCGCTGGCGCAAGGAACAGCTCACCCGCGAGGTGCCGATCATCATGCTGACCGCGCGCGGCGAGGAAAACGACCGCGTCGGCGGCCTGGAGGCCGGCGTCGACGACTACGTGGTCAAGCCGTTCTCCGCGCGCGAACTGCTGGCACGCATCCGCGCCGTGCTGCGCCGCTCGCGCGAGGACGACGAGGACGGCAGCGTCGGCATCGGTCCGCTGCGCATCGACGGCGCCGCCCACCGCGTGTTCGCCCAGGCCGATGGCGGCGACCAGCCGGTGCAGATCGGCCCGACCGAATACCGCCTGCTGCACTTCTTCATGACGCACCCGGAGCGCGTGTACACGCGCACGCAGCTGCTCGACCATGTGTGGGGCGGCAGCGTCTACGTCGAGGAGCGCACCGTCGACGTGCACATCCGCCGCCTGCGCAAGACGCTGGAACCGCACCAGCTCGACGGCATGGTGCAGACCGTGCGCGGTGCCGGCTACCGCTTTTCCGCCTCGATGGCGGCATGAGGCACGGGGAGGAAGATGCCTCCCCTGCCCCCTCGTTCGCGACGCAGTGAGCACTCCCGGACCACGCCGGCTGGCGGCGGCCCGATTCCCTCGCTACGCTCGGGATCGCACCACTTCAGACCCGATTCCCCACCCTTGGTCATGCCGCCCCGCGCACGCTCCGCCTGGTTCCGCACTCTCGGCCAGCTCGCCCTGATCCTGGCCGCCGCGGCCGTGGTCGGCGTGCTGATCGGCCACCCCTGGCCGGTCATCACCGCCGCCGCGCTGGGCGTGGTGGCCTGGCACTACTGGCGCCTGCGCGACGTGCTGATGCGCCTGACCGCGCGCCAGCGTCTGGCACCGCCGCTGGGCGAAGGCATCTGGAACGAACTCGACCGCCTGCTTTACCGCAGCCAGGCCGAAATGCGCACGCGCAAGAAGCGCCTGATCGAAATGCTGCGCGCCTACCGCGCCGCCGCCGCCGCGATGCCCGACGCCATCGTCGTGGTCGAGCGCAACAGCCAGCGCATCCAGTGGTTCAACGAGGCCGCCAACGGCCTGCTCGGCCTGCACTACCCGCGCGACATCGGCGCGCCGCTGGCGCAACGCCTGCAACCGTTGCAGCTCTCGCACAGGCTGGCCACGGGCCGCAACGCC
>JABFVP010000702.1 GCA_013362725.1 Cupriavidus sp. | reverse complement strand
TCGTTGAAGAACGGCCCGCGCACGCCGGCCGGCAGGGTCTGCTGGATGTCGCCGATCTTCTTGCGCACGGTGTACCAGACCTGCGCGGTCTCTTTCGCGGGCGAGGTGTCCTTGAGCTGGAAGATCACCGTGGTCTCGCCGGGCTTGGAGAAGCTGCGGATCTTGTCCGCATAGGGCACTTCCTGCAGCTGGCGCTCGATCTTGTCGGTGACCTGAACCGCGATCTGCTCGGCGGTGGCGCCGGGCCAGAAGGCCTGCACCACCATCACGCGGAAGGTAAATGGCGGGTCCTCGTCCTGGCCGAGCTGGAAGAATGCCAGCAGGCCCCCCAGCAGCAGCACCACCAGCAGGTAGCGGGTCAGCGGTTGATGTTCGAGCGCCCAGCGCGACAGGTTGAAGCGGGAATGGTCCATCCGCTCACCCCTGCTTCGGGGTGGCGACCGCCGCCGACGCCGGCGCGACCGTCTGCAGCGGCCGCACTTTCTGCCCCGCGCGCAGCAGGTGCACGCCCGCGGTGACAATGGTCTGGCCCGGCGCCAGGCCCTGGCGCACTTCGATCTCATTGCCGAAGGCTTCGCCCAGCGTCACCGCCACCGGCCTGACCGTGCCGGAGGGGGCGTCGTAGACCCAGACCATGTCGCGGCCCTGCTCCTGCAGCAGCGCGGTCAGCGGCACGCGCAGCGCCGGCGCGGCGCCGTTGCGCACGAAGGTCACCACCGCGGTCATGCCCAGCTTGAGGTCGGCGGGCGGATTGGGCACGCTCACGCGGGTGGCATAGGTGCGCGTGACGGGGTCGGCCGCGGCGGCGATCTCGCGCACGCGGCCGGGCAGCGCGCGCTGCGGCTCGGCCCAGGTATGGACGGTCACGTCGCTCAGGCCGCGCAGCAGGCCGACCTGGTCCTCGGGCAGGCCGATGGCGACTTCCTTCTCGGCGGTCTGCGCCACCCGCACTACCGGCTGGCCGGGGGTGACGACCTGGCCCACCTCGGCGTCGATGGCGGTGACCACGCCGTCGGCATCGGCATGCAGCTCGGCATAGGCGGTCTGGTTGGACTGGCTGCGCAGCCCGGCCTGCGCCTGGCGCAGCCGCGCTTCGGCGGCATCGAAACTGGCCTGGCGCCGCTGCTGCTCGGCGGCGCTGATAAAACCCTTGGCGAACAGGTCGTTGTAGCGCTTCAGGTCGGCCGCGGCGAGGTCGCGGTCGGTGCGGGCGGCCTCGAACTGCGCGCGCGAGCCGGCTTCGGCCAGCGACAGGTCGGCCGGGTCCAGCCGTGCCAGGGGCTGGCCCTTGCTGACCACGGCGCCGACATCCACCAGCCGCGCGGCGATCTTGCCGCCGACGCGGAAGCCCAGCCGTGACTCCACGCGCGGGCGCACGTCGCCGGAAAACTCGAAGATGGCCTTGCCGCTGTGCGGGCTGAGCTGCATCATCCGCACCGGGCGGATCTCCGGCGCTGGCGCGGGCGCCTTGCCGCAGCCAGCCAGGACCAGCGCACCGGCCAGCGACAGCGCCGCCACGGCCATGCCGCGGCCTGGGCGCCTGGCCTGCCGGTGCGGCGTGGTGACGACGGGGGTGACAGAGGGTTCTGCAGCCGCAACTTCCGGCACTTGGCAAAGCACTGGCATCGGTAGGCAACGAGTCGGAATGGGTACAACTGCTGGGGCGGGCCGCGCTCCGCCATGGTTCACGCCTCCCGATCGGGTAGGCAGAGGTGGCAGCCTGAGGTGGCCGGCGGATGGCCGGGAGCCGGCACGGGCGCTAAATAACTTTCCGGTCAGTAATATAACGACCGGCCCCGGGGTGCGTCAAACGGCAGGCGACGAAACGCCTGGAAGGAAGCTTCAGCGGCGCTACGGCGCGGCGAACTGCGCCGCACGCGCCGGGGGCCAGCCCGGCCGCGGTGCTACAATCCGGCGCGCCGGCGGCGCACCGCGACGCGACTGACCCCCATCGGCCTGGCACCCCGCTTATCCGGCGATTTGCTGCGATTTGCCGCGGTTCACCAGCGGTTTCCACATTTCTTCGACCCGAGACCGGCGTGACGCCCGATCAGTATTGCCAAGAGAAAGTCGCCCAGAGCGGCTCGAGCTTCTATTACAGCTTCCTGTTCCTGCCGGCCGAGCGCCGCCGCGCGATCACGGCGCTGTACGCGTGGTGCCGCGAAGTCGACGACGTGGTCGACGACACCCATGACGCCGGCCTGGCGCACCAGCAGCTCGACTGGTGGCGCGCCGAGCTGCGCCGCCTGTTCGACGGCGCGCCGACCCACCCCACCACCCAGGCCCTGCAGCCGCATGTCGCCAGCGCCGGGCTGAGCCAGGCCGAGATGGCCGAGGTGCTGGAGGGCATGGAAATGGACCTGACGCAGACCCGCTACCTGGACGAAGCCGGCCTGGCGCGCTACTGCCACTGCGTCGCAGGCGTGGTCGGCACTCTCAGCGCGCGCCTGTTCGGCTACACCGATCCGCAGACGCTGGTGTTTGCCGAAAAGCTGGGCCAGTCGCTGCAGTTGGTCAATATCCTGCGCGATGTCGGCGAGGACGCGCGGCGCGGACGCATCTATCTGCCGGTGAATACCTTGCAGCAGTTCCAGGTGCCGGCTTCCGAGATTCTCAAGGGCGAGCATTCCAGTCGCTTTGTCGCGCTGATGCAGTACCACGCCGGCCGGGCCCGCGCGCTGTACCATGAGGCGCTGGCGCTGCTGCCGCGGCAGGACCGCCGCGCCCAGCGCGCCGGCCTGCTGATGGGCGCGATCTACCACGCGCTGCTCGACGAACTCGAAGCCAGCCAGTTCCAGGTGCTGAACCAGCGTATCGCGCTGACGCCGCTGCGCAAGCTGTGGATTGCGTGGAAGACGTGGGTGCGCAATAGTTAGTGCCGGCACTGGCGCCGCCAACTGGCGACACAGTCTGCATGCCGCCGGCTTGCTCCCCTCTCCCGCCCGCGGGAGAGGGGCCGGGGGAGAGGGCAGGCGCATGGCAAGCGTCGTAGCGCCCCACTCCGTGGAGACTCCGGCCCTCTCCCCCGCCCCTCTCCCATAAATGGGAGAGGGGAGCAAACCCTCCCGGCTGCAGCTTTGCCTGCATGCCCTTTCTCCCGATTCACCACCACGCCGTACCGCCATGATGCAGACTTCCGCCTCCCTCGGCGACACCATCCTCGCCCATGCCGACGAACTCGCCCGTTTCTCCGACATGGAGGGCGGCCTGACCTGCGCCTACCTGACGCCCGCCCACGGTTCTGCGCAGGCCCTGCTGGCGCAGTGGATGGAAGCCGCCGGCATGCAGGTGCGCATCGATGCCATCGGCAATGTGATCGGCCGCTATGCCGCCGATCCCGCGGTCGGCGACGCGCGCGTGCTGCTGACCGGCTCGCATTTCGACACCGTGCGCAACGGCGGGCGCTATGACGGCCGGCTTGGCATCCTGCTGCCGATCGCCGTGCTCGGCGCGCTTGATCAGGCAGGCATCCGCCTGCCGTATCACGTCGACGTGGTCGCCTTCGCCGAGGAAGAAGGGATGCGCTTCAAGACCAGTTTCCTGGCCAGCAGCGTGCTGGCGGGCCGCTTCGACGCCGCGCTGCTCGAACGCCAGGATGCCGACGGCATCAGCTTGCGCGAGGCGCTGGCCGCATCCGGCCTGCCCGGCGCCGGCGCGCTGCAGGCGCTGCGCGACGCGGCGCTCGATCCGGCGTCGCTGCTGGGCTTTGTCGAAGTGCATATCGAACAGGGTCCGGTGCTGCTGCACCATGAGTTGCCGCTGGGTGTGGTCACGCAGATCGCCGGCAGCAGCCGTTTCTCGGTGCGCGTCGAAGGCCTGGCCAGCCACGCCGGCACCACGCCGATGGGCATGCGCCGCGACGCCGCGGCGGGCGCGGCCGAGATGATCCTGCTGGTCGAGCAGCGCTGCGCGGCGGCGCCGACGCTGGTCGGTACCGTGGGCCAGCTGCAGGTGCCGAATGGGTCGAGCAATGTCATTCCCGCGGCCTGCACCTTCTCGATGGACATTCGCGCCGGCGAGGATGCCATCCGCGAGGCCGCCATCGCCGACATCGTCGCCGGCATCGGGCAGATTGCCGAACGCCGCGGCCTGAGCGCGCAGGTGGAGCGCGTGCCGCCGGTCAACAACGCGCCGTGCGCGCGCTGGCTGATGGATCAGTTCGGGGCGGTGCTGAAGAAGCGCGGGCTGCAGGCGTTCGAGCTGCCGTCCGGCGCCGGCCATGACGCCATGATGATGCAGCGGATCACCGACGTGGCGATGCTGTTCGTGCGCTGCGGCAACGGCGGCATCAGCCACAACCCGCTGGAGACCATCACTGCCGAAGACGCGCAGCTGGCCGCGGAGGTCTTCGTGGATTTCCTGCGCCACTTCCAGCCGCGCGGCTAGCCGCCCTGGTAGATGTCGCGTCCGAAGTCGTAAAGGTTCTTGCGCAGCCGGCGGCGTTCGTCCGGCGACAGCCGCGAGCCGCCGCGCTCCTCGCCGCGCCGGCGCTCGGCTTCGCGCTG
>JABFVP010000283.1 GCA_013362725.1 Cupriavidus sp. | reverse complement strand
TCGCCGCCCCCTGCATCGGCCGCTGCGAGAAGGCGCCGGCCGCGCTGGTCGGGCAGAACCCCGTCGACCATGCCACCGCCGAGGCCATCGACTCCGCCGTGCAAGCCAAAGCGGTGCGCCATGCGCCCGAACCTCATATCGACTACGACGCTTACCGGCGCGACGGCGGCTATGGCTTGCTGAAAGCCCTGGCCGGCGGCGCGCTCGACCCGGCCGCGGTGCTGGCCACGATGGAGGATTCCGGCCTGCGCGGCCTGGGCGGGGCGGGCTTCCCGACCGGCCGCAAATGGCGCATCGTGCGTGGCGAAGCCGCGCCGCGGCTGATGGCCGTCAATATTGACGAGGGCGAGCCCGGCACCTTCAAGGACCGCGTCTACCTGGAACGCGATCCGCACCGCTTCCTCGAAGGCATGCTGATCGCAGCGCAGGTGGTCGACGTGGCGGCGATCTACATCTACCTGCGCGACGAATATGCGGGCTGCCGCGCGCTGCTGGCCGAAGCCTTGCGCCAATTGCAACAGGACCCTCCGGTCCCCGGCCTGCCGCGCATCGAGCTGCGCCGCGGCGCGGGCGCGTATATCTGTGGCGAAGAATCGGCGATGATCGAATCGATCGAAGGCAAGCGCGGCATGCCGCGGCTGCGCCCGCCCTATGTGGCGCAGGTGGGCCTGTTCGGCCGGCCGACGCTGGAGCACAACTTCGAAACCCTGTACTGGGTGCGCGACATCATCGAGAAGGGCGCCGAGTGGTTTGCCTCGCAAGGGCGCAACGGGCGCAAGGGCCTGCGCTCGTTCTCGGTCTCGGGCCGGGTCAGACGACCCGGCGTGCACCTGGCACCGGCCGGGATCACGGTGCGCGAGCTGATCGACGAATACTGCGGCGGCATGCTCGACGGCCATGCGTTCTACGGCTACCTGCCGGGCGGCGCGTCGGGTGGCATCCTGCCGGCAGCGATGGGCAATATCCCGCTCGACTTCGACACGCTGCAGCCCTACGGCTGCTTTATCGGCTCGGCCGCGATCGTGATCCTGTCCGACCACGACAGCGCCACGCAGGCGGCGCGCAACCTGATGCACTTCTTCAAGCATGAGTCGTGCGGGCAATGCACGCCGTGCCGCACCGGCACGGCCAAGACGCTCGACCTGATCCGCCAGCCGAAGTGGGACCTGGCGGCGCTGGATGACCTGTCCGCGGTGATGCGCGACGCATCGATCTGCGGCCTGGGGCAGGCCGCGCCGAACCCCGTCGACTGCGTGATCAAGTACTTCCCGCACGAACTGGCCTGATGCCGGCCGAGCCTGAGAGACAGACATGAATGCACTGACCCGCGCCGAACGTGCGCTAGTCGAATCCGCCGAGCCCGCCGTTACCTTCACCCTCAACGGCCGCGAGGTGAGCGCGCAGCCCGACGAAAGCCTGCTGAAGGTGGCGCAGCGCGAAGGCTTCGACGTCCCGCACCTGTGCTACAAGGACGGCCTCGAGCCCGCCGGCAATTGCCGCGCCTGCATGGTCGAGATCCAGGGCGAGCGCGTGCTGGCGCCGTCCTGCTGCCGCTATCCCACTGCAGGCATGCAGGTGCAGACCGAATCCGAGCGCGCCCGCCGCGCCCAGCGCACCGTACTGGAACTGCTGCAGTCGGACATGCCGGAAGCGGAATACACCCGCAACAACGAGCTTGACCAGTGGGCCGCCCGGCTCGAAGTCGGCAAGCCGCGCTTCGCCCCGCGCGAACGCGTGGCGGCGGACCTGTCGCACCCGGCCATCGCGGTCAACCTGGATGCCTGCATCCAGTGCACCCGCTGCCTGCGCGCCTGCCGTGACGAACAGGTCAACGACGTGATCGGCCTGGCGCTGCGCGGCGACGATGCGCGCATCGTGTTCGACATGGACGACCCGATGGGCGCGTCCACCTGCGTCGCCTGCGGCGAATGCGTGCAGGCCTGCCCGACCGGCGCGCTGATGCCCGCGCGCGATGCCGCACTGGCGGTGCCCGACAAGCAGGTGGAGTCGGTGTGCCCGTACTGCGGCGTCGGCTGCCAGCTGACCTACAACGTCAAGGACAACCGCATTCTGTTTGTGGAAGGGCGCGATGGCCCGGCTAATCACCAGCGCCTGTGCGTGAAGGGCCGCTACGGCTTCGACTACGTCCAGCATCCGCAGCGGCTGACGGTGCCGCTGGTGCGCCGCGACGGCGTGCCCAAGCAGGGCGATTTCGTCATGGACCCGGACCACGTGATGGACGTGTTCCGCGAAGCCAGCTGGGAAGAGGCTCTGGCGCTGGCGGGCGGCAAGCTCGCGCAGATCCGCGACACCCACGGCAAGCGCGCGCTGGCCGGTTTTGGCTCCGCCAAGGGCAGCAACGAAGAGGCCTACCTGTTCCAGAAGCTGGTGCGCACCGGCTTCGGCAGCAACAACGTCGACCACTGCACGCGGCTGTGCCACGCCTCGTCGGTGGCGGCGCTGCTGGAAGGGATCGGCTCGGGCGCGGTGTCGAACCCGGTGATGGATGTCGACAAGGCCGAGGTGGTGATCGTGATCGGCGCCAACCCGACCGTGAACCACCCCGTCGCGGCCAGCTGGATCAAGAATGCCGTGAAGAACGGCACCAAACTGATCGTGGCCGATCCGCGCCGCTCCGACCTGGCGCGCTTCGCCTGGCGCTTCCTGCAGTTCAAGCCCGATGCCGACGTGGCGCTGCTCAACGCGATGATGCATGTGATCGTCAACGAGGGCCTGGTCGACCGCGACTTCATCGACAGCCGCACCATCGGCTTCGACGAACTGCAGCGCAACGTGGCCGCCTACAGCCCCGAGCTGATGGCGCCGATCTGCGGCATCGACGCCGAAACCATCCGCGAAGTCGCGCGCGTCTATGCCACCGCGAACAGTTCGATGATCCTGTGGGGCATGGGCGTGTCGCAGCACGTGCATGGCACCGACAACGCGCGCTGCCTGATCGCGCTGGCGCTGATGACCGGCCAGATCGGCCGGCCCGGCACCGGGCTGCACCCGCTGCGCGGGCAGAACAACGTGCAGGGCGCTTCCGACGCGGGGCTGATCCCGATGATGTATCCGGACTACCGGCGCGTCGACGATCCGCTCGCGATCGCCAGCTTCGAGGCGCTGTGGGGCATGCCGCTGGACCGCCAGCCCGGCCTGACGGTGGTCGAGGTGATGCAGGCGATCGAGCGCGGCGAGGTGCGCGGCATGTACATCATGGGCGAGAACCCGGCGATGTCCGACCCCGACGCCGAGCATGCGCGCGCGGCGCTGGCCTCGCTCGACCACCTGGTGGTGCAGGACATCTTCCTGACCGAGACTGCGTACCTGGCCGACGTGGTGCTGCCGGCCTCGGCCTTCCCCGAGAAGACCGGCACCTTCACCAACACCGACCGCACCGTGCAGCTCGGCCGGCAGGCGCTGAATCCGCCGGGACAGGCGCGCCAGGACCTGTGGATCGTCCAGCAGATGGCGGCGCAGCTGGGGCTGGACTGGCGCTACGACAGCGTCGAGGACGTGTTCAACGAGATGCGGCAGGCGATGCCGAGCATCGGTGGCGTGACCTGGGAGCGGCTGGAGCGCGAGCACGCGGTCACGTATCCGTGCAAGGAAGAGGGCGATCCGGGCGAGCCGGTGATCTTCACCGACAGCTTCCCGACCGCGACCGGCCGCGGCCGGTTCGTGCCGGCGGACATCATTCCGGCGGCGGAGCGCCCCGATGCGGACTACCCGATGGTGCTGATCACCGGGCGCCAGCTCGAGCACTGGCATACCGGCAGCATGACGCGGCGCGCCGGCGTGCTCGATGCGATCGAGCCCGACCCGGTCGCGCTGGTGCATCCGCTCGACCTCGACGCGCTCGGCGGCACGCCCGGCGGCGTGGTCACGCTGTCGTCGCGGCGCGGCGAGGTCACGCTCTATGCGCGCGCCGATGCCGGCACGCCGCGTGGCGCGGTGTTCGTGCCGTTCTGCTACTACGAGGCGGCGATCAACAAGCTGACCAACGCGGCGCTGGACCCGTTCGGCAAGATTCCCGAGTTCAAGTATTGCGCGATCAGGATGACGGCTGGCGGAGCGGTGCCGGTGCAGTCCAGCTATGGCGGCGGGCAGATCCTGGAGCCCGCTTCGGCCTAGCCGCAAGCAGCGGTGGTGTTTCGCATTGCAGGCGAGACACCAGCTCGGCCTCAATAATTCATCGTCACGTTGAGCATGGCGACGCGCGGATTGCCCACCGGCAGCACGTTGTTGTTCAGGCCGCCCGCGTAGTACATCTTGTCGAACACGTTCTTGACGTTGAATGCCGCGCGCCAGTGCGAGGCCACGTAGCCGACGCCAAGATCGGCGACGGCGTAGCCCGGCACGGTGTAGTTGAAGCTGTAGCCGCGCTTGGCGCTCTCGCCGCGCACGCCGGCGCCGACATACCAGCCGGCCAGCGCGCCGCGCAGTCGATACTGGCTCCAGATCGAGAAGCTGTGGCGCGGCACGCTGTTCAGCGGCTTGCCGACGTTGGCGGCGACGCTGTCCTCGGTGACTTCGCTGGCGATATAGGCATAGGCCGCCGACACGCTCAGGCCGTTGCCGAGATCCTGCGTCAGTTCCAGTTCCAGCCCGCGCGAGCGCTGTTCGCCGACGGCCACGCTGAAGCCCGTATTGACCGGATCGCTGCCGAGCACATTAGTGCGCGTCAGGTCGAACGCGGCCAGCGTCAGCAGGCCGGTCTGGTCCGGCATGTCGAACTTGATGCCGACCTCGTACTGGCGGCCTTTCTCCGGCTTGAAGGTGGCGCCGCTGGCATCGGTGCCGGCGTTGGGCAGGAACGACGTGGCGAAGCTCGCGTACGGCCGCGCCCAGTTGGTCAGGTCGTACATCACGCCCGCGCTGCCGGTGACGGCGTTGCTGTCGTTGGTGAAGCGCGATGATGCCAGCCGGTCGGTTGTGCCGGTCCGCGCGGATTCGTATCGCACGCCGCCGTTAACCGTCCAGCGCTCGGCCAGGCGGACCTGGTCGCGCAGATAGAGACCGAGCGCATCCAGCGTATCGGTCGCATCCAGGTTATACGCGGACGGACAGTTAATGCTGGCGCCATAGACCGGGTTGTAGACGTTCAGCGCGGCGACGCGGCAGGTCTTCTGCAGGCGGTCTTCCCTGGTATGCCGGTAGTCGATGCCAAAGGTCACGCTGTGGGCGTGCCCCGTGAACGCAAAGGTACGCTGCACGTTGGTGTCGACCCCGAACGAATCGCCCGAAAAACTCTGCTGCGTGCCGCTGCGGTTCATCGACTGGCTGTTGAGCGCCATGGTGCCGGCCGATACCAGCGTGCCGGTCAGCGACGAGGCCTGGTAGCGCAGGTTCTGGTGAAGGCTCCAGCCCGAGTCGAAGCGGTGCGTCAGCGCGTAGCCGATGCGGTTCTGCTCGCCGTCATAGGACGGCGCATTGGGCTCGCCGATAAAGCGGCTGGCCGGCACCACGCCATTGCGGTTCGGCACCAGCGTCCCGTTCACGGGCAGGCCCTGCTGGCGCACGTAGTTGCGCTGGTTGTGGCTGGCCAGGATGGTGAAGTCGGTGCGCGCGCCAAGATCCAGCGTCAGCGACGGCGCGATCCAGCGGTTGCGATACCAGACAAAGTCGGTCGGATCGTCGCTGTTCATCATCAGTCCGTTCAGGCGGAACGCGGCCTTGCTGTCCCTGGCCAGTGGCGTGCCCACGTCGACCGTCATCTGCCGGAAGCCATAGTTGCCGACGGTCAGGCCCAGTTCGCCGAACAGTTCCGCGCGCGGGCGCTTGCTGACCATGTTGACCAGGCCGCCGGGCTGCACCGCGCCGAACAGTATCGAGGCCGGCCCCTTGAGCACTTCCACGCGCTCCACGCCGAACAGTTCCTGCGCCACGCGGTTGTTGCTGTCGACCAGCAGCCCGTCGGCAAAGATCGATTCCGAGGCACGCTGGCCGCGGATGATGAAATCGTCCCAGCCGCGCCGGCCATAGGTGTTGGTGACCACGCCGGCCGAATTCTGCAGCGCGTCGCTCAGGTTTTGGGCCTGCTGGCTGTCGAGCAGGTCGCGCGTGATCACGGTGATCGACTGCGCGGCGTCGGCGGCGGCTTCGCCCGACTTGGTCACGCCGGCCGCCCGGCGGGTGGCGAAACCGATGTCCGTCTGCGCGTCAGCGGCGGCGCTGACTGTCACGGCCGGCAGCGTGGTGGGTTCTTCGGCGGCGTGGGAGACAACGGCAGGCAGCAGCAGCGAACTGGCGGCGGCAGGGATGGCAAGACGGCGGAAAAGCATGACGGCCCGTGGCGAAAGCAAAGGCCGGATAATAAATGAGAATAATTCGTGTTTCCAGAAATTTTATCGGCGCATGCGCGATTGCTTTGTCAACTCGCCGGACACGGCGACACGCAGACATGGCAGCGCCGCCGGTCACATGGTGTCGTCGCGATCCTCGATCACCGAAATATCCCAGCACGACATGAACAGTGCGGCAATCAGCGGTCCTATCACAAAGCCGTTGATGCCAAACACGGACATGCCGCCCAGCGTCGATATCAGCACGACCCAGTCCGGCAATTTGGTGTCCTTGCCGACGAGCACGGGGCGCAGCAGGTTGTCCACGGCGCCAATCACCAGGGTACCGATGGCAATCAGCGCGATGCCTTTCCAGGCCGGGCCTGCCAGCAGGAAATAAATCGCGGCGGGGCCCCATACCAGCGCGGCGCCAACGGCCGGCAGCAGCGACAGGAACGCCATCAGCGTGCCCCACAGCAACGCGCCGTTGATGCCCAGCAGCAGGAACATCAGGCCGCCCAGTATCCCCTGCACCGCCGCCACTACCACGTTGCCCTTGACCGTGGCGCGGACCACGGTGGTGAAGCGGCCGACCAGCCGGCGGGTGTGCGCGTCGCTCAGCGGCATGGCCTCGCGCAAGCGATGGGAAATCACCGCGCCGTCACGCAGCAGGAAAAAAACCAGATACAGCATGACACCGAGGCCGACGGCGAACTGGAGCGTGTTCTGGCCAATGGCGACCGCCTGGGCCGCCATGAACTGGCTGATGCGGGCGGCCCCTTCAGTCAGTTTCGCCTGCAACCCGGCTACGTCGGCCAGTCCGACCTCATTCAGCCAGGCCGCCACCGAAGCCGGCAGGGCCTGCACGGCGGTCTGGAAGTACTGCCCGAAGTCCCATTTGCCGGCCTTGATCTGCTGGTAGGCAAAGGCCGCTTCTTGCGCGAGCGTGGCAATCGTCAGGAACACGGGGACAATCGCCATCAGCACGCAAACCAGCAGCGTGGTCAGCGCTGCCAGATTTTCGCGATTGCCGAATCGCACCGTCAGCTTGCGCTGCATGGGATGAAACAGGATGGCCAGTATGGTGCCCCACAGGATCGCGCTGTAGAAGGGCACCAGTATCCAGATGAACGCAATGGTGACGGCGACCAGAAGGATGTAGAAACCTTTCAAATTGCGCATCGGCTTGTCGCGAGTTGATTCGCCCGGGAACGATGCCCATGGTGCCACGCAATTACCCGTCGGTGTCACTTGCAGCGTTTCCGAATGAGCTGCGCTCCATGATCTGGTGATCCCTGCCGTGGATCAGCAATTCGACCTTGGCGCGCCGGGCTTTCTCGGTGCCGCTGGCAATCGCATGCGCCATCGAAGTGAAGCGCTGCTGGTTGCCTGAGCGTCCTTCCGCTTCGACGGCCCAGCCGTTATGGGTCGGCACGACATGGATATTCTTGCCTGGCATGGCGCTCTCCGGAAGTTGGCCGTATCAGTGTCATCGCTGTGCCGCGGCCGAGGTATCGGGCGCCGTCTGACAAGGCCGTCGGAGATCCGGCAAAAGGGCACCGGCCAGCCGCGACAACGCCCGCCAGGCGCCATGGCGGGCGTTCTTCATGACAAGGGCAGTGCCAGGTCGGCTCAGCTCATCTTGTCGATAATGCCCTGCATCTCGTCGAGGTTGAAGGCTCTCAGCGTTTGCGTGCGCACGTTGCCAAGCGCGCCGACCGCGAGGCCGAACGCGGTCATGCTGGCGTCATCCTGCGCCTCGACGGTCAGCACGATGTCGTATTTGCCCAGGGTCCAGTAGATGTCTTTCATCTGTACCCCGAAGCGCGCGCCCATCTCGCGCACCGCGGCGGCGCGCCTGGTGGTGTCCTTGATGGCGCGGATGCCCTGGTCGGTGAAGCTGGCTAGCACGATATAGCGGGTCATGGCGGGATCTCCGGTAAAGGATCGATCGAACGCCGTCCCGGCTGCGCGCACGCGACCGGTCGCACCAAGCCGGGGCAGTGGTTCAGGGTGTCCCGGCGCAGCGCCAGGGACCTCTGAGCAACCCCACACCGACGCATATCGCGCGCCAGCCGGCGCGGCGGGCCGGCCGGCGGCGGATGCCGCGGTGCATGCTATCGCGCCGCAGCACGCTATGTATCAGTCCTGATACAGCGCCCGCCTTAATTCTGTGCCGGGCCGCTGTCGCTGGCTTCCGGCGTATCCAGCGCGCGCATGTTGTCCAGCAGCTTCAGCAGGTAATGCAGCGTGTGCGTCAGGTCGTTGGTGGAGAAGCCGTCCAGCGCCTGCTCGTAGTACTGCCGGATCTTCGGCTGCGCCTGGTGCAGCCACACCTCGCGGCCCGGCTCGCTCATCCGCACCAGGCGCGAGCGGCGGTCGCGCCCATCGGGCGCCAGCGTGACGTGGCCATCCCGTTCCATCCGGCTGACCAGCCCGGACAGGTTCTGGCGGCTCACCATCAGATAGCGGGCCAGGTCGCCGACGCTCATGCCATCGGCGGCTTCAGGCCGCGACAGCGCGCCCAGCACGGCCCATTGCTGCGTCGTCAAGCCTTCTGCTTCGACGGCTCGCGATCCGGTTTTATGCAACATATTTGCGCATTGGTACAGCCGGAAGAACAGCCGGTTGGCCAGTTCCATGCGCGCGTTAGTGGGGAGTTCGCCTCCCTGGTCGGGGTTAACCATAGTGATTTCCAAAGGATAGCGGCCTTGCATGCGGTGTCTGTCGCGCCTAGTATACGTCAACATATTGACGTAAATAAAGGCGCATGTGGCGGCGACACCGCCGGCACGATAGCACCGGAACCCTGAAAGGAGAACGGCTGTGCAAGGACTCGAAGGCAAGACGGTCATCGTGACCGGCGGTGGTGGCGGTATCGGCGGCGCAACCTGTTTGCGCTTTGCGCGTGGGGGCGCGGCGGTGGGCGTGCTCGACCTGAACCCGGAGGCGAGCGAACGCGTGGCGGCGCAGATCCGCGATGCCGGCGGCCGCGCGCTGGCGGTGCGCTGCGACATCACCGATCGCGCCAGCGTCGATGCGGCGGTGGCGGCGGTGGAACAGGAACTGGGCCCTGTCGAGGTGCTGGTCAACAACGCCGGCTGGGACGTGTTCCGGCCGTTCATCAAGACCGAACCGGCGCAGTGGGAGCGGCTGATCGCCATCAACCTGACCGGCGCGCTCCACATGCACCACGCGGTGCTGCCGGGCATGGTGGCGCGGCGGCGCGGGCGCATCGTCAATATCGCCTCCGATGCCGCGCGCGTGGGCTCGTCCGGCGAGGCGGTGTATGCCGCGTGCAAGGGCGGGCTGGTGTCGTTCTCCAAGACCATCGCGCGCGAGCATGCGCGCCATGGCATCACCGTGAACGTGGTGTGCCCGGGCCCGACCGAGACCGCGCTGTTCGAAGACTACAAGCAGGGCGCGGGCAACCCCGACAAGCTGGTCGAAGCCTTCACCCGGTCGATCCCGCTGGGCCGCATCGGCCAGCCCGACGACCTGCCCGGCGCGGTGCTGTTCTTTGCCGGCGACGACGCGGCCTTCATCACCGGACAAGTGCTGAGCGTGTCGGGCGGCCTGACCATGAACGGCTGAGCGCCAGCTGTCACAACCAGATCACGGAGACCACCATGCAATACGAAGACATCCGCTATGAAGTGCGCAACGGCGCGGCCTGGATCCTTATCAACCGCCCGGAAAAGATGAATGCCTTCCGCGGCCGCACCTGCGACGAACTGATCCACGCCATCAACCGCGCCGGCTATGACCGCGAGATCGGCGCCATCGTGCTGGCCGGCGCCGGCGACAAGGCCTTCTGCACCGGCGGCGACCAGTCCGCGCACGAGGGCCAGTACGACGGCCGCGGCACCATCGGCCTGCCGATGGAAGAGCTGCACAACGCCATCCGCGACGTGACCAAGCCGGTGATCGCGCGCGTGCAGGGCTATGCCGTCGGCGGCGGCAACGTGCTGTGCACGATCTGCGATTTCACCATCGCCTCGGACAAGGCCGTGTTCGGGCAGGTCGGGCCGAAAGTCGGCTCGGTCGATCCCGGCTACGGCACCGCCTTCCTGGCGCGCGTGGTGGGCGAAAAGAAGGCGCGCGAAATCTGGTACCTGTGCCGCCGCTATACCGCCGCCGAAGCGCTGGCGATGGGGCTGGTCAACGCCGTGGTGCCGCACGAGCAGCTCGACGCCGAAGTGCAGAAGTGGTGCGACGAGATCCTGGACAAGAGCCCGACCGCGATTGCCATCGCCAAGCGTTCCTTCAACATGGACACGGCGCACCAGAGCGGCATCGCCGGCATGGGCATGTATGCGCTCAAGCTCTATTACGACACCGAGGAATCGCGCGAGGGCGTGCGCGCCTTCCAGGAAAAGCGCAAGCCGGAATTCCGCAAGTACGCGAAGTGAACGGAGCCAGCGGAGACAGCCATGAATCCCTACCTTGACGAAGACCTGTCGGCGCTCGCCGAACATGCGCGCCGCTTTGCGGACGCCCGGGTCGCGCCCGGCTACCTGGAGCGGGACCGTACCCGCGTGCTCGACCGCGCGCTGATGCGCGAGATGGGCGAGATGGGCTTTATCGCGCCCGAGCTGCCGGAACAATACGGTGGGCAGGGCATGGGCTCGCTCGCGGCGGGCGTGATCCACGAAGCGGTGGCGCGCGCCGACCTGAGCCTGTCGTATATCAACCTGCTGGCTTCGCTGAACGGGCAGATCCTGGCGCACCATGCCCGGCCGGAGATTGCCGGCCCGTGGCTGCAGCGCCTGACGCGCGGCGAAGCGCTGCTGGCGATCGCGCTGACCGAGCCGCGCGGCGGCTCCGACGCCGCCAACCTGCGCCTGCGCATGGAACGCGACGGCGACCACTATGTGCTCAACGGCGAGAAGACCTCGATCTCCGCGGCCGACCAGGCCGATGCC
The DNA here is from genome assembly GCA_013362725.1 of Cupriavidus sp. Taxonomy (GTDB): domain Bacteria; phylum Pseudomonadota; class Gammaproteobacteria; order Burkholderiales; family Burkholderiaceae; genus Cupriavidus. Next base: position 3,836 of record JABFVP010000283.1, on the reverse strand, counting down.
GCGGTGGTCTTCGCGCGCAGCGGCCCGGTCGAGGCGGGCGCGCGCGGCGTGTCGGCGCTACTGGTGCCGATGGAGTTGCCGGGCATCACGCGCAACCGCTTCGACTGCCATGGCCAGCGCGCCATCTGGCGCGGCTCGATCTTCTTCGAGAACGTGCGCGTGCCGGCCAGCCATCTGCTAGGCAAGGAAGGCGAGGGCTTCGTACAGGTGATGCAGGGCTTCGATTTCTCGCGCGCGCTGATCGGGCTGCAGGTGCTGGCGGTCGCGCAGGCCGCGCTGGACGAGACCTGGGCCTATGTGGCGGAACGCCAGGCCTTCGGCAAGCCGCTGGCGGCGTTCCAGGGCGTGTCGCACCCGCTGGCCGACTTCGAGACCCAGGTGCAGGGCGCGCGCCTGTTGTGCCTGCAGACGCTGTGGCTGAAGGACCGCGGCCTGCCGCATACCGCCGAAGCCGCGATGTGCAAGTGGTGGGCACCCAGGCTGGCGTACGACGTGGTGCACCAGTGCCTGCTGTCGTTCGGCCATGGCGGCTACGACCGCGGCGTGATGGAGCAGCGCCTGCGCGATGTGCTCGGCTTCCAGATCGGCGATGGCACCGCGCAGATCATGAAGACCATCATCGCGCGCACGCGCGCCGGGCGCGAAGCGGTACCGGCCTGACGCACGCGCCCGACGCAGCGACTGGCAGCACACAACAACGAGGAGACCGCCATGGATTTCGACGCCGTACTGATCGCGCCGCGCCGTGCCGCCGGCATTGCCGCCGGGCACTGGCAGGACCGTACCATCAATGACTATCTTGGCGCGTGCGTGCGGGACCGGCCCGACGCGCCCGCGCTGACGGCGCTCAGTATCGACCGCCAGCATGTGACACGCTTCAATTGGCGGGAACTGGCGCGCATGGCCGACCGCGTGGCGGTGGGCCTGTTCCGCCTTGGCATCGTGGCCGGCGACGTGGTTTCATGCCAGCTGCCCAACGGCTGGCACCTGAGCGTGCTGTACCTGGCCTGCGCGCGGCTGGGCGCGGTGCTCAACCCGGTCATGCCGATCTTCCGCGAGCGCGAGCTGTCGTTCATGCTGGCGCACGCGCAAAGCAAGGTAGTGATCGTGCCGAAGATGTTCCGCGGCTTCGATCATGCGCAGATGCTGCGGGGTTTGCGTGAAGGGTTGCCTGCGCTGCGCCATATCGTCGTGGTGGATGGCGAAGGCGACGATAGCTTCGAGGCGCTGCTGAGCGGCCCGTCGTGGGAAGACGCAGCCGATGCCGCCACCATCCTGCAGTGCAGCCCCCCAGGCCCGGACGACGTCACGCAACTGATCTACACATCCGGCACCACCGGCGAACCGAAGGGCGTGATGCATACCGCCAACACGCTGTTCTCCAACATCGTCGCCTATACCGGCCGGCTGCATCTCACCGGCGACGACGTGGTGCTGATGGCGTCGCCGATGGCGCACCAGACCGGCTTTATGTATGGCCTGATGATGCCGGTGATGCTGGGCGCGCATGCGGTGCTGCAGGATATCTGGGATCCGGCGCGCGCCGCCGCGCTGATCCGCGACGAGGGCGTGACCTTCACCATGGGTTCCACGCCATTCCTGACCGACCTGGCGCGCGTGGTGGCCGAGTCCGGCGTGCCGGTGCCGAGCCTGCGGCTCTTCCTGTGCGCGGGCGCGCCGATCCCGGGCACGCTGGTCGAGCAGGCACGGCAGGCGCTGGGTGCGAAGATCGTGTCGGCATGGGGCATGACCGAGAACGGTGCGGTCACCACGACCCTGCCGGAAGACAGCGACGAACGCGCGTCGACGACCGACGGATGCCCGCTGCCCGGGGTTGAAATCCGCGTCGTCGACGGCGCCGACGAGGACGTGCCGATCGGCGAAAACGGCCGGCTGCTGGTGCGCGCCTGCTCCAACTTCGGCGGCTACCTGAAGCGCCCGCAACTGAACGGCACCGATGCCGACGGCTGGTTCGACACCGGTGACCTGGCCCGGCTGGACGCGCACGGCTACCTGCGCACCGCCGGCCGCAGCAAGGACGTGATCATCCGCGGCGGCGAGAACATCCCCGTGCTGGAAGTCGAGACGCTGCTGTACCGGCATCCCGCGGTGGCGCAGGTGGCGATCGTGGCCTATCCCGATGCGCGCCTCGGCGAGCGCGCGTGCGCCTTCGTTGTGCCCCGGGCGGGGCAGTCCATCGACCTGGCCGGCATGGTTGACTGGCTCAGACAACAGAAGATGGCGCTTCAATACATCCCCGAGAAACTGGTGGTGCGGGATGCGCTACCAGCCACGCCCGCCGGCAAGATCCAGAAGTTCCGGCTGCGCGAGATGCTGCGTGGCGACGCTGGCTGACGCTGCGTCGGCAGCCATCCTGTGCGCGCGGGACCGTGGCGATATCGATTGCGCAATTAACCGCCATGATGTGCACACGTCAATCAACGCTGACGCGGCGAGCCGGCAGCATCCCAACTCGTTCGCCGCATCGAGGCATGATCCGATTACGCGTTGAGGCTGCTCCCAAAGGGCATGGATCATTGCCCTTCTGGCATGGGCGACGGCAGATATAACATCGCCCCGACAGCTTCGGCCTGGGAACGGGTGCCAGTCTTCTCGAAGATGGCACGCAACTGGGTACGAACCGTCGCCACGGATACACCGGCGGCAGCGGCATATTCGTCGGGGGTCTTGCCGCCGATCAGCGCTTCGCCCACAGCGGCTTCGGCCGCAGTCAGCCCGAACGCCTGCTGCAATTGCCTGGCGCGAACCCTCGGCACCTGCCCCCTGCGCCTGACCGTCACCAGGATCTCCGCATGGCCGAATGCCATGCGGGTATCGCAGCCGGGTAGTCGGCTGATACCCAGGAAGACTTCAGGCTGAAGGCCCGGTGCGGGCCGCAGTGCCAGGCTTTCTCCCTGGCGCGATTTCGCGGCACGGGCGATTGCCGCCTGCAGCCTGGCATTCTCGGTGGCTACGGTGGCGGAGAGCCGCCCGTGGCTCAGTTTCAGGCAGGCCGTCGCACGCAGCATGGTCTCCGCCGACGGATTGGCAAAGACAACCTTGGTGGCGCCGTCTAGCGCGAATACGGCAACGCCCAGTTGCGCCATCATTTCCGATCCCACAGCCGCGTCGCGATGCAGCACGCGCGCGTCCATCCACAGATTGATGGCGCGCTGCAGATGGGGCGCCATGCCGTTGATGCCCTGGCGCTCCCGGTCCGAATAGGCGGGGCGATCGTTCGCTCGCAACAGTCCCAGCAGAATGTCATCCGAACCGATCCGCGACAGGCGCGCACCGGTAAGGTAGCGAAAACCCGTGGGAATGTGAAAATCCTGGTAGAACTCGCTGCGCGCGACGTCAGTCTCGCTCAGGTAGTCCTGGCAGAACTGGAATTCGCCGATTGCTGCCTTGGCCACCACCTCGCGCCGCGGATCCAGCGCACCGTAGTACTGGTCATAGAGCGCCACGACCGAATCCCAGTGCGGGTCAGAGGTATAGGCAGCCAGGTGCGGGGCGTTGCGTTCCGGGTCCCAGCTGAACATATGGAATCCAGTGGCCCCCAGCGCTTCCACTACTGTCTGAAACACATCGAGAAAGCCGTCCCGTTGCAATGCGGCCTCATAGAGGTCGCCGATCAGATGGTCCCGTAGCAATCCTTCCTCCCCAAGGTATTCGTCTTCCTTCTGCTCGGCGTATGCGCCGACGAGCCTCTGGCGGGCTGGGTTCAGCTTCGCACAACGACGTGCCAAATCGTGCCCTGCGGATCGGGGGATTGACTGTTTTTCCTTCAAATGAATGCTGCGCAGGGATTTTCCATTTCAGAGAATCGCAGCGCG
>JABFVP010000046.1 GCA_013362725.1 Cupriavidus sp. | reverse complement strand
GGCTGGGCGGCTGCAGGCGGCAGCGCGCACGGTGCGGGCGCAGGAAAGCGGTCAGGCCAGGGCTATGGGCGGCCGGAAAAAGGCCGAAGGCGGCGGGTCAGCGCGGCCCGGCGGGTGCTGGGCCACGTCGCCGCGCGGCAGCAGCAGCTTTACCGGCGGCAACGCAAAGAGCGCGCTGGATTCTTCGATCTCGTCGAGCAGGTCGAGCGGATCGAGCAGGTCGGCCGACCAGATATTGCAGTACCCGGGGGGCGGGTCATCGCAGATATCGTCGTCGTGCAGCCCGTCGTCGCCGGGCACCACGAGGCGGCCCAGATCGTCGACAGGCTGGGCCGCCGCCATGTCGATCAGCTCCGCCCCCGGCTGCTGCGGTCCAGGCAACGCCGCGCGCGCGTCCGCCGCTGCTCCAAAGGAGAGCAGCGACAGGCACATGGCAGTCAGCAGCAGGAACAACAGTCGCATTGGGTCGGGGGCATTGGCGGCATCGCCCGGGGCCAGGAGTGTTGCCGGGCCGCCAAGGATGCTGCAGGACAGCATTGTAACTGAACGATTACGATTGACAGGGAATCGTTACGTTCGTTCCCTTGCTGTAGACAGATCGCGGGCCTTTCACGTCTTTCAGACTCCTCCCCTTTCCCGCCATTGCCCGTCTCCGTAGGCTTCTTTCACCTTTCGCCCAAGCGGCGCAGGGTATCGTCTGCAATTTCGTAATACAGGAACGAGTGACAAATGAGCGCTATAATCGCGTATTACCCTTTGTCGGAGCCACTCATGCAAGGCACGACCCTGTCATTCCGCGCAGGCGAAGAACTGGCCGAGCAAACCCGCGCGCTGGCGACTGCGGCGGGCCAGAAGACGTCGGACTATATCCGCGACGCCGTCCGCGAGAAAAACGAGCGCGAGATGGCCAACCGTATCGCGATGCTGTCGCGCAAGTTAGGGGCGAAGCACCTGGCTGCCAATGAAGAGATGGACAGCACCGCCGGAGACGGCATTGCTTAAGCTGAGGCGGGGACAGGTCTGGGAGGTGGACTTTAATCCCCAGACCCACCGGGAAGAGCCGGCCAAGCGCAACCGGCCGGCGCTGGTGCTGCAGACCGACCTGCTCAACGATGCCGGTCATCCGACTACGATCGTCGTGCCCGGGACATCTCAGACCGACCCCGAGGATTGCTTTCCGCTGCGGGTGGCGCTGGGGAAGCTGCCGGGTCTAACCTATGAAACGGACCTGTTGATCGACCAGGTCCGCGCGATATCCAATCGCCGTTTCATGGGCAGCCGGCCGGTGGCGACGTTGGCCCCCAATCACCTGCGCAAGGTGGAAGAGGCCATGCGCCTGCTGCTGCGGCTGTAGGCCTTGCCGGGACGCAGGACGCCCTACACCACCCTGAACCCATGCGTCCCGTCGCGCTCCAGTTGCGCGATCAGGCCGAATTCCCAGTCCAGGTAGCCCTGCATCGCCTCGCGCGGGCTGTCGGTGCCTTCATAGGGACGGCGATAGCGGTCGGTGCGGTCCGAGGCCAGGCGCGTCTCGCCGCTCTCCAGCGGCAGCCCCGCGGCGATCCAGGCCTGGGTGCCGCCTTCCAGCACGAATACCTCCGCATCGGTCAGGCGCCGCAGGTCGGCGGCGGCAAAGCGCGCCAGCAGGCTGCTGCCGCAGGTGAGCACGTAGCGCCGCGGCCGCGCGATGCGGGCCAGCGCGTCGGCCAACTGGGCGCGAATGACAAAATATGCGCCCGGGATATGGCGCCTGACGTAGTTGGCGCTGGTAGTGAAGTCCAGCACGGCGGTGCTGCCGTCCCCAGCGTCCAGCCACGCAGCCAGCTGCGCCGTGCCGACGCTGGCGACGGGCGCCGGCGTTGGCACCGGCGCGGCCACCGCGCCGGTTTCGCTGCGCTCTGACGCGGCCACCGGTTCCACCACCCACACCTCCCAACCCATCTGCGCCAGCCACGAGCCCGTCATGCTGGCACGCACGTCATCGTCGTCGGCCAGCACGATGCGCGCGCCGCGCACCGGCGCGCTGTGGTCGGTTTCCTGCACCAGCTGCCCGCCCGGGGCGTTGACAAAGCCCCGCAGGTGGCCGTCGGCAAATTCCTCGGGCGTGCGCACATCGAAGCGGTACACCGTGCGGCCAGGCGACTGCAGCGTGTCCAGCTGCGCCAGCGCAATGCGCCGCACGCCGGCCCGGTCGGCGATCTCGCGCGCGCCGCGGCGGGCGCTATCGCGGTTGGCGTCGCTGACCGCGGCCGGGGCGCGGCGGCTGGCGCCATGGTCCAGCTGCTGGCCGGCCAGGGTCCAGCCGATGGTGCCGTTGCGCAGCGCCGCCACCGGGTTCGGGATCCCCGCGTTCACCAGCGACTGCGTGCCGATGATGCTGCGCGTGCGGCCCGCGCAGTTGACGATCACGCGCGTGCGCGGATCGGGCGCCAGCTCGCGCACGCGCAGCACCAGCTCGGCGCCCGGCACGCTGGTGGCGGTGGGGATGCTCATGGTCTGGTACTCGTCGAAGCGGCGCGCGTCGACGATCACCACATCGGCCCGGCTGTCGATCAGTGCCTGCACTTCCTCGGCCGCCAGCGACGGCGTGTGGCGCGCGGCTTCGACCACCTCACCGAACGACTTGCTCGGCACGTTGACGTCGCGGAACACCTCGCCGCCGCCATCGATCCACGCGCGCAGCTCGCCTTCGAGCAAATGCACGCGGGTATAGCCCAGGGCTTGCAGCACGGCCGCCGCACGTGGCGCGAGGTCGGCGCCGGCATGCTCGCCGTAGACCACGATCAGCGTATCGCGGCGCGGAATGCGCGCCCACGCGTCCAGCTCCAGCCGCGACAGCGGAAAGTTGGCCGCCCACAGCGGATGCTCCTGCGCGAAAGGATCTTCCTCGCGCACATCGATCAGCGCGATCTCGTCGCGGTTGCGCAAGGCGTTGCGCACGGCTTCGGGAGAAACCGTCGGAAAGGCCGGCGTAGCGGAAACGTTGGTCATGACTGGGCAAGTTCGCGGGAACGGTCCCACGGGTTGGGCAGGGTGTGGTTGGAATAGCCGGAGACAAAGGGCTTGCGGGTGCCGTCCTCGGCGTAGACCGAGCGGCGCACGGCGCCGATATTGGCGCCGTAGACATGGATGCTGACCGAGACGCGGTCGTCGTAGACGTTGTTGACGCGATGGATATCGCCCACGGCCGGCGACACGGCTTCGACCTGCCCTGGCAGCAAGCGCACGCTCGCGCCGCTGGCGACGGGGCGCCCGGCAGCGTCGAGCACAAATGCTTGCGCGTCTTCCGCGCCGCGCAGCATGCCGATCAGGCCCCACACGGTGTGGTCGTGGATCGGCGTGCGCTGGCCCGGCCCCCAGACAAAGCTGACGACGGAAAAACGCTCGGCGGAATCGCAATGCAGCAGGTGCTGCTGGTAGTACTCGGGATGCGGCCGGGCCCACGCCTCGGGCAGCCAGTCATCGCGCGCAACCAGCGTCGCCAGCAACGCGCCGCCTTCACGGAGGATGCGGGGTTCGTCGGGATGCTGGTCGAGCAGCGCGGCCAGGCCGGTGATGAAATCGCGCAGCGGCGCCAGCGCGCCGGGATCGGGGGAACTGCCCATGGGAATGCTCCGGAGTGTCTCGTTGTGGTTGCCGGCCACCGGGGCCGGCCGCGCGGCCCTCTGCGGGGCGCTGGCCCCGCAAACATAGCACGGCGGGCGCGGCGGCGCTTACACGCCCAGCTGCGCGCGCCCGGCGGCGAGCAGGATCGAATCGTTCTGCGGCGTATGGATGCGGCTGCACAGCACGTCGCGAGAGTGGCGCTCGAGCGGGTGGTTGCGGCTCAGCCCGTGGTTGCCCGACAGCTGCAGCGCCAATTCCGCGGCGCGGATGGCGTTGCCGGTCACGGTGAACTTCAGCAGGCCGCTGTCGGCGCTTTCCGGCGGATCGCCCGCGTCGGTGCGCGCCGCGGCGTCGTCGAGCAGCACCTGGTTGACGCGCAGCAGCGCGGCGATCTCGCCGACGGCCTCCTGCACGCGCGGCAGCGTGGCCAGCGGCGCGCCCAGGCTGCCGGGCGCGCGCTCGCGCACGAAGTCGTTGAGCCAGGCCGACGCCGCGCGCGCTACCGCGTCATAGAGGCTGCCCAGCAGCACCACCATCCAGGCCTGCTGGTCGGCGTTGGCGTCAGCGTCCGCCTGGCTGGCACCGGCCGGCGCCCACGCCGAGGGCGGACGGATATCGACAGCATGGTCCGGCGGAATCCAGACATTGTCGAGCACGGTCTCGTGGCTGCCCGAGGCGCGCAGGCCGAGGTGGTTCCAGTTCTCCACGATGCGCACGCCGGCGATGCCGGACGCGGGCCCCGGCACCAGGAACACGCCGACGCGCGGCTGCGGCTCGTCGGTGCGCGCCCACACCGCGAGCCAGCGCAAGGCGGGGATGCCGGTGCTGTACAGCTTGCGGCCGCTGACGCGCCAGCCGTCGGCCACGCGCGTCGCCACCGTGGCCGGCAGGCCGCCGCGCGCGGGCGAACCC
>JABFVP010000685.1 GCA_013362725.1 Cupriavidus sp. | reverse complement strand
TACCTCGTCGCCGAGAATGCCAAGACCGCGCGCGCCTTCCTGAAAAAGCTGGGCGAAACCACGCCGCTGGCACGCCCGATCCAGCAGATCGACATCCAGGAACTGAACGTCAATACGCGCGCCGACGCCCTGGCGGCACTGCTGGCGCCGCTGCAGGCCGGCCGCGACGGCGGCCTGCTGTCGGAGGCCGGCGTGCCGGCGGTGGCCGACCCAGGCGCCGACCTGGTGCGGCTGGCGCATGCGCGCGGCATCCGCGTGCGGCCGCTGGTGGGACCCAGTTCGATCCTGCTGGCGGTGATGGGCTCGGGCCTGAACGGGCAGAGCTTTGCCTTCAACGGCTACCTGCCGGTCGATGCCAACGAACGCGCGCAGCGGCTGCGCGAGCTCGAACAGCGCTCGCGCAAGGCCAGCCAGACCCAGGTCTTCATCGAAACGCCGTACCGCAACGGTGCGCTGCTGGAGGCCATGCGCCAGCACTGCGCCGGTACCACGCTGCTGTCCGTGGCGGTGGACCTGACCCTGCCCGGCGAGACCATCGTCACGCTGCCGCTGTCTGACTGGCGCCCCGAGCGGATCGCGCTGCACAAGCGCCCGGCGATCTTCTCGCTGCTCGCCCTCTAGCGCAAACCACTGCACGGAAATGACAAAGGGGGCGCTTGTGCCCCCTTTGTTCACTCGCTGCCGTGCAAGGCTTCAGCGCATGCCCTGCATGCCGGTGCTCCACAGCATGGTCTTCATCGCCGCGGTGCCCACCGCCGCGCCGAAGCGCTTGGCCACGCGTTCGGCGATGTTTTCCTTGACCGTGTAGTCGACGATGTCCTCGGCCTTGAACAGGTCGCGCGCCACGTACTCGGCACTGCCCAGCCCGTCGGCCAGCCCCAGCGCGACGCTGCGCTCGCCCGACCAGAACAGGCCGGAGAACAGCTCCGGGTCATCCTTGAGTCGGTCGCCACGCCCTTGCTTGACCACGTCGATGAACTGCTGGTGGATCTGCTTGAGCATGTCTTCGGCAAAGGCCTTCTGCTTCGGCATCTGCGGCGAGAACGGGTCGAGCATGCCCTTGTTGGCACCCGAGGTGTAAAGCCGGCGTTCGACGCCCAGCTTGTCCATCAGCCCGGTAAAGCCGAAGCCGTCCATCAACACGCCGATCGAGCCGACGATGCTGGCCTTGTCGACATAAATCTTGTCGGCTGCCGCCGCCACGTAATAGCCACCGGAAGCACAGATTTCCTCGACCACCACATACAGCGGCTTGGACGGATAGAGGCCGCGCAACCGGTGGATCTCGTCGTTGATGATGCCTGCCTGCACGGGCGAGCCGCCGGGCGAATTGATCTTCAGGATCACGCCGGCGGCGTTGCTGTCGCGAAACGCAACCTGCAGCGAGGCGTTGATCGCTTCGGCGCTTGCCGGCGTGCCGGCGGCGATTTCGCCTTCGAGCGTGACCATCGCGGTGTGGCGGCCCGAGGCGCTGATGGCGCCGTCACCCTTGAAGTCGAACACCGCGAGCAGGATCAGCGCCAGCAGGCCCAGGGTGACCAGCCGGAAGAAGATGCGCCAGCGCCGCGCCGCGCGCTGCTCGCGCAGCGAGGCGGTCAGCACTTTTTCCAGCACATCGCGCTCCCAGCCTGCGCCCACCTGTCCGCTGGCGGCGGCACCGGCCAGGCGTATCTTTCGCTCGCGCGCTTCTTGCCGCGCCGCGTCATCGCCCGCTCGGAGTTCGTCCTCCAGCGGAAAATCGGCGCGCTTCGCGGTCACCAGGCGCTCGGACTCCGGCTCTGGCGCCGGTGCCGCCTCTGCCGCCGGCTTGCGCGCGTCCGGCTGCCCCGGTTCGCTGGGCTCGTCCGAAGGCGGTTTCTGTTGTTCTGTCATGCAACTCGCTCGTGGAAATCCATTCAGGCGCCGCCGGAACGCTCGGGCGCGCGGTACGGGGCCCGCGGCAGCCAGTAGACCTGGCCATCGCGTTCTTCGACCTGCAGCTTGGCCAGCGCGGCCCCGCGGCAGGGGCCGCCGACGCACTCGCCGCTATCCGGCACGTACACCGCGCCATGAGTGGCGCACATCAAGTATAGGCCCGAGGCATCGAAGAACCGGCCTTCCTGCCAGTCCAGCTCCATCGGCACGTGCGCGCACTGGTTCAGGTACGCGTGGGCAACGCCGTCGAAACGCACCACAAAGGCGCCGATCTCGCGCCGGTCGAGCGCCACCGAGAAGCGCACCCCAAGTCCGCCCTCCTGCAACGCATTGGCGGCGCACAGCCGCACCGGCGCCTGGCCGGAGTGGGCCGCGTCAGGCATGGGCCAGCAGCCATTCGGTCAGGTCCGATATCGAACTGGCGCAGTGCACTGGCGCCATGGCGCGCAGCGACTCGGCCGGATGCGCCCCGTAACAGACCCCCAGGCCCGTGGCGCCGGCGTTGGCCGCCATCTGCAGGTCATGGGTGGTGTCGCCGATCATCACCGTACGCTCTACGTCCTGGCCCAGTTCGCGCGTCAGTTCGTGCAGCATGGCCGGGTGCGGCTTGGAGAAGGTCTCGTCGGCACAGCGCGTGGCGTCGAACAGCGCGGTCAGGCCGCTGGCCGCCAGCGCGCGCTGCAGGCCGACGCGGGTCTTGCCGGTGGCCACGCCAAGGAAATAGTGTTCCGCGCGCAGCGTCTCTAGCATTTCGCGCACGCCGTCGAACAGCACCAGATCGGCGTCCCGGGTAAGGAAGTGGTAGCGGTAGCGCTCGGCCAGCCGCGGGTAGTCGGCCGGATCCAGTGTCGGCACCGCGTACGACAGCGCATCCTTCAGACCCAGCCCGATCACGTGGCTGGCGGCGCTGTCGTCGGGCACCGGCAGGCCAAGGTCCCGGCTGGCCAGCTGGATGCACTTGGCGATGGTCGGGGTCGAGTCCATCAGCGTCCCGTCCCAGTCGAAAACGATCAGGTCAAATTGTTGCCTGGCCATGGAAGTCCTTGTGGCGTTTGAGGCACCGCCCTACTCCGGGGCGTGCAGTTCACGCAATTGTTGCAGGAAACCGACGCATTCGTCGGGCAGCGGTGCCTCGACGGCCAGCGGCTCGCCGGTAGCCGGGTGGATGAACACGAGCCGGTGCGCATGCAGGAACATGCGCTTGATGCCCGGCCGGGCGCCCGAACGCGCCAGCGACTTGTTCAGCGAGAAATCGCCGTACTTTTCGTCGCCGACGATCGGAAAGCCGGAGTGCGCCAGGTGGACCCGGATCTGGTGCGTGCGGCCGGTTTTCAGTTCCGCTTCCAGCAGCGTGAAGCCCGGAAAGGGCTCGACCCGGTTGAACACGGTGTGCGAGGCCAGCCCGTCGGCCTGGACTCGCACCCGGCGCTCCCCGTCAGGGGTGCTGTATTTATATAGCGGCAGCTTCACGTGCTGGCGCGCGTTGACGAATTCGCCGGCGACGCAGGCGTAGTAACGCTTGTCCATGGTGTTGCCGCGAATCTGCTCATGCAGGTGGACCAGCGCCGAGCGCTTCTTCGCCAGCACCAGGATGCCCGAGGTCTCGCGGTCCAGCCGGTGCACCAGTTCCAGGAACTTGGCCTGCGGCCGCGACCGGCGCAGCTGCTCGATCACCCCGAACGCGACGCCCGAGCCGCCATGCACGGCGACGCCCGCGGGCTTGTTGATGACCAGCAGGTGCGCGTCCTCGAACAACACCGGGAATTCCCCTGCCGGCACGGCAGCCGCGCCGGATTGCGCCGCGCTCGCCACGCGCATCGGCGGGATGCGAACCACATCGCCGGACTGGAGGCGATAAGTGGCATCGATACGGCCCTTATTGACCCGCACCTCGCCCGAACGGAGTACCCGGTAAATATGGCTCTTGGGTACCCCCTTGGCCACCTTCAGCAGGAAGTTGTCGATGCGCTGGCCTTCGGAGCCTTCGTCAATCGTGACATACGCCACCTGTGGGCTGGCCGGCGCAGCTTCGGCAGCCTTTTCAATTTGATGGCGTAACTCATTCATTTTCAATATAATTTCCTCGCTGTTCCGGCTCGTGGCCGGCAGCGCAAGACCTGTGTAAGCGATGGATCTTCGAGTTTTATTCGATTTTTCGCATTCTACACTTGGGGTTGCCGTCGACCCCGCCCGTCTCCCGCAATTCGCGTTACGCCAAGCGCCAGACGGGCAAATGGCAGCAAAAAGCAGCACGCACGGTGCCGCCGGCATGCAGGAAGTCGCCCAAAGGTGGCTTCGGCACGGGCAGGCGGTGACGTGGGAACTGAGTGTTCAGGTAAAACAGAATTTAAAGGCGGATGCCGCAGCCGGCATCCGCTTCGGTGAGAGAAGTCCCGCCCGCACCGGGAAACGGTGCCGGCCGGCAGGTTGACCTGCCGCCTGACTGGAAGTTACCGGCGCCCGGTCGCAGAACTCCAAGAAGTAGTAGGTGCGCCCGCCAGGAGAAGTCAGGCAGCAACGGCAACCATGCCGTGTCCGAAAAATTTGCTCTTTGACGCGTCTAGGCCTTCCGCGGCCGGCCTCGAAGCCGCACGTGCTGATTGCGCCGGCGCACAGCATCGCCT
>JABFVP010000528.1 GCA_013362725.1 Cupriavidus sp. | reverse complement strand
GCAAGATCGAGATCTGCGAGCGCGCCTACCGCATCCTGGTAGACGAGGTGGGCTTCCCGCCCGAGGACATCATCTTCGACCCGAACATCTTCGCGGTGGCCACCGGCATCGAGGAGCACAACAACTACGCGGTCGACTTCATCGAGGCCACCCGCTGGATCAAGAAGAACCTGCCGGGCGCCAAGGTGTCGGGCGGCGTGTCTAACGTGAGCTTCTCCTTCCGCGGCAACGATCCGGTGCGCGAGGCCATCCACACCGTGTTCCTGTATCACGCGATCCAGGCGGGCATGGACATGGGCATCGTCAATGCCGGCATGGTGGGCGTGTACGACGACCTGGAGCCGAACCTGCGCGAGCGGGTGGAAGACGTGGTGCTCAACCGCCGCCCCGATGCCGGCGAGCGCCTGGTCGAGGTGGCCGAGTCGGCCAAGGGCGCGGCCAAGGACGACAGCAGGAAGAACGACTGGCGCGGCACGCCCGAGGCGCCGGCGCCGGTGGGCCAGCGGCTGGCGCATGCGCTGGTGCACGGCATCACCGACTTCATCGTGCAAGACACCGAAGAGGCGTATCAGGACATCCTCGCCAAGGGCGGGCGCCCGCTGAACGTGATCGAAGGCCCGCTCATGGACGGCATGAACATCGTGGGCGACCTGTTCGGCCAGGGCAAGATGTTCCTGCCGCAGGTGGTCAAGTCCGCGCGCGTGATGAAGCAGGCCGTGGCCCACCTCATTCCCTACATCGAGGAAGAAAAGCGCCAGGACGAGGCGGCGGGCCGCGACGTGCGCAGCAAGGGCAAGATCGTCATGGCCACCGTGAAGGGCGACGTGCACGACATCGGCAAGAACATCGTCACCGTCGTGCTCCAGTGCAACAACTTCGAAGTGGTGAACATGGGCGTGATGGTGCCCTGCCACGAAATTCTGGCGCGCGCCAAGGTCGAGGGCGCGGACATCGTGGGCCTGTCGGGCCTGATCACACCCAGCCTGGAAGAGATGCAGTACGTGGCCGGCGAGATGCAGAAGGATGACCACTTCCGCGTGAAGAAGATCCCGCTGCTCATCGGCGGCGCCACCACCAGCCGCGTGCACACGGCGGTGAAGATCGCGCCGCACTACGAAGGCCCGGTGGTCTACGTGCCCGACGCGTCGCGCAGCGTGAGCGTCGCGCAGTCGCTGCTGTCCGACCAGGCGACCAAATACATCGACGAGATCAACGCCGACTACGACAAGGTCCGCACGCTTCATGCCAACAAGAAGCAGGTGCCGCTGTGGCCGCTGGCCAAGGCGCGCGGGAACAAGACGCCCATCGACTGGAGCGGCTACGTTCCGCCGCAGCCGAAGTTCATCGGCCGGCGCGTGTTCCGCAACTACGACCTGACCGAGCTGGCCAAGTACATCGACTGGGGCCCCTTCTTCCAGACCTGGGACCTGGCCGGCCCCTTCCCGGCCATCCTGAAGGACGAGGTGGTGGGCAGCGAGGCGGTGCGCGTGTTCGGCGACGGCCAGCGCATGCTCAAGCGCCTGATCGAGGGCCGTTGGCTCACGGCCAACGGCGTGGTGGGTTTCTGGCCCGCCAACACCGAGAACGACGACGACATCGCGCTCTACACCGACGAAAGCCGCGAGCACAAGCTGCTGACCTGGTGGGGCCTGCGCCAGCAGACCGAGAAGCAGATGATCGACGGCGTGATGCGCCCCAGCCGGTGCCTGGCCGACTTCGTCGCGCCGCGCGAATCGGGCCTGAAGGACTACGTGGGCATGTTCGCGGTCACCGCGGGCATCGGCGTCGAGAAGAAGGAAAAGTTCTTCATCGACGACCTGGACGACTACTCCGCGATCATGCTCAAGGCCCTGGCCGACCGCCTGGCCGAGGCCTTTGCCGAGGCGCTGCACCAGCGCGTGCGCATGGACCTGTGGGGCTATGCACCGAACGAAGCGCTCAGCAACGAGGAAATGATCGGCGAGAAATACAAGGGCATCCGCCCCGCGCCAGGCTACCCCGCCTGCCCCGACCACAGCGTGAAGCGCGCCATGTTCGAGGCGCTGCAGTGCGACGAGATCGGCATGGGCATCACCGACAGCCTGGCCATGACGCCGGCCGCCAGCGTGAGCGGCTTTTACCTGAGCCACCCCGATTCGACGTACTTCAACGTGGGCAAGATCGGCCACGACCAGTTGGTGGACCAGGCGCAGCGGCGCGAGCAGAGCGAGGCGGAGCTGGAGCGGTTGCTGGCGCCGAATCTATAGGGCCTTGCGGTGGCTGCCGAATTTTGGTCTTTTTGACCTAAATGCCTTGTTTAGGTAAATTACGTTTTACTTAAATAGGGTCAACTGGATGGAAATACCGAAGCAGGAGCTCTTTGCCGTTCTGCAGGAGTTCAACCCGTGGTGGAGCGGTCAGCCCATCACGGACCTTCCGGGCTGGCAGCGATCTGCCGCGCGCCAAGTCTGGGAGTGGGTGGAAAACCGCGAAACGCGGCGAGCGTTGCTGCTCACGGGTGCGCGGCAGGTCGGCAAGACCACCTTGCTCCGGCAAACCATTGCACGCCTGGCGTCCGCAGGATTTCCGCCCGGCAACATCCTTTATGCGACCTTCGACCACCCGTTGCTCAAGTTGGGCGGATTGGAAAGCGTGCTGCGCGCATGGGAAGAGCTCTATCCGCTCGACGAAACCCAGCCGCGCTTCCTGTTTCTGGACGAAATCCAGTACGTGCCCGAGTGGCAGACCTGGCTGAAGCACCAAGTCGATTTCCGCCGGATGCACCGGATTGCCGTGACGGGCTCTGCCAATCCATTGCGCGATGGCGCCACGGAATCCGGGGTTGGCCGATGGGAAACGATCCCGCTGCCGACCTTGTCTTTCGGGGAGTACCTTCACTTGCGCAAAGTGGAGGCGCCGGATGGACTGCCAACCCGGCAAAGCTTGCGCGAGGTTTTCGATTGGTCGGTGGCCGATTGCGCGCGGATCGCCAATCTTGCCAAGCCGCTGACCGCGCATTTCCACGACTACCTCCTGCGTGGCGGCTTTCCGGAGCCGGCCTTGGAGAACGATCTCTCGCGATGCCAGCGCCTGCTGCGCGAAGACGTAGTCGACAAGGTGCTGAAGCGGGACATGACCGCCTTCTACGGCGTGCGCCGCGTGCTCGACGTGGAGCGGATATTTCTATATCTCTGCTATCACGATGGCGGGATTCTCGACATCCCCACGCTTTGCCAGCACCTTGAAGGCGTCAATCGGCAAACGGCCCTGAATTTTCTGGAACTGTTCGAGGCAGCCCATCTCATCTACCGGCTCAAGCCCTACGGTTACGGCAAGGAAGTGCTTCGAGGAAGAGACAAGATATACCTTGCCGACGCAGCGCTTCCGGGCGCCATGATGCTCCTGGGGCGCAAGCTGCTGACACAGCCGGACCGGCTTGGCGCTGCCGTCGAGACGGCGTTCTTCAAGCACGTCTACACCCGCTTCTACGGCACCAGCCCGCAGTTCGCGTACTGGCAGGACAGGAAGAACCGGGACTTGGAGGTCGATCTGATCGCCAACGTTGGCGACCGCGCAGTGCCTTTCGAGGTCAAGTACCAAGACACCGACGTTCAGCTCTCCAAGCTCAAGGGCTTGAGGCTATTCATGCAAGAGCGAGGCGTGACCGAGGCATACGCCATCACGCAGCGGTGGAACGACCTGAAGGTTCTCCAGGCCAAGGGCGCTGCCGATGGCGACGGGCCCATCGGCAAGATCGCGGTCCTCCCGGCGCCGCTGGCCTGCTATTGGATGTCTGCGTGAACGGACGTCGAGGCACGCGGTACTAGTGCGCCGCGCCTGAACTCACCACCACCGCCACCTCCGCCGCCGGCGGCGTATTCCGGCTGCGTCCGCAGCGCACGATGCCGTCGATCATCACCATGCCCACGCCCGGGATGTCGCCCAGCTGCACGCTTTCGAGCAGCGTGGCGCCGGCGGTGTGCTGCGCCTTGTCCATGAAGACGAAGTCCGCATCGCGCCCCACCTCGATCAGGCCGCAGTTGAGCCTGCGCATGCGGGCCGTGTTGCCGGTGGCAAAGCAGAACACGATCTCCGCCGGAATCTCCGCCATCGACGAAATGAGCGACACCATGCGCAGGATGCCCAGCGGCTGCACGCCCGAGCCGGCCGGCCCGTCGGTGCCAAGAATGACGCGGTGCGGGCACTTGAGCTCGATGGCCGCGCGCGCCGCACCGATGGCCACGCGCTCGTTGCCGTTGTGCACGATCTCGATGCCGCGCGTGCTCTTCTCGCACAGCTCGCACACATGCTTCATGGGCAGCGAGGTGTGGCCGCCGTTGATATGGCCGATGATGTCGGCGTCCGCCTCCAGCACCGTGTCCTTGTCGATGTAGCCCGAGCCCGGCACCGAGGGGCCGCCGGTGTGGATGGTGCTCTGCATGCCGTACTTGCGCGCCCAGGCCACCATCTCCTTGGCCTCGTAGCCGGCCTTGACGGTGCCCAGGCCCACTTCGCCCAGGAGGCCCACGCCGGCCTCGGCCAGTTCCTTGAAGTCGCTCTCG
>JABFVP010000139.1 GCA_013362725.1 Cupriavidus sp. | reverse complement strand
GGACCAGCCGGCAGACATAGCCGAGCACGTCCGGCACGTTGCTGTGGAAGTCGATGCGCGTCATGGACGGTTCCCTGCTCGGTAGCGCGGGCTCAGGCCGCGCGGTCCATCAGGAACTGCGTCAGCAGCGGCACCGGACGGCCAGTGGCGCCCTTGGCCGCGCCACTCTTCCAGGCGGTGCCGGCGATGTCCAGGTGGGCCCAGTCGTACTTCTCGGTAAAGCGCGCCAGGAAGCAGGCCGCGGTGACGCTGCCGGCCGGGCGGCCGCCGATATTGCCCATGTCGGCAAAGTTGGACTTGAGCTGGTCCTGGTATTCGTCGTCCAGCGGCATGCGCCAGGCGCTGTCCATGGCGCGGCGACCAGCCTGCAGCAGCGCGTCGGAGCGCGCGTACAGGCCGCTGTTGTCGTGGCCGAGCGCGATGATGCAGGCGCCGGTCAGGGTGGCGACGTCGATCACCGCGGCCGGCTTGAAGCGCTCGACATAGGTCAGCGCGTCGCACAGGATCAGGCGGCCCTCGGCGTCGGTGTTAAGGATCTCGATGGTCTGGCCCGACATGCTGGTGACCACGTCGCCGGGCTTGGTGGCGATGCCGCTGGGCATGTTCTCGCAGGTAGGCACCACCGCGACCACATTGAGCTTCAGGCCCATCTCGGCCACGGCCTGGATCGTGCCCAGCACCGAGGCGGCGCCGCACATGTCGTACTTCATCTCGTCCATGCCCTCGCCCGGCTTGAGCGAGATGCCGCCGGTATCGAAGGTGATGCCCTTGCCCACCAGCACCACCGGCGCCTGCTTGGCACCGGCGCCGTCGTAGCGCAGCACGATGAACTGGGGCGGCTCCTCGCTGCCCTTGGTCACGGCCAGGAACGCGCCCATGTTGAGCGCCTCGATCTGCTTGCGCCCGAGGATCTCGGCCTTGAGCTTGTGGCGCTTGGCGATGCTGCGCGCGGTATTGGCCAGGTAGGTCGGGGTGCAGATATTGGACGGCAGGTTGCCGAGGTCGCGCGTCAGTTCCATGCCGTTGGCGATGGCGGTGCCGCGCACCGCGGCCTGGGTCGCGGCGCGGGCGTCGCCGCTGTCGACCGCGATCACGACCTTGCGCAGCGATGCCTTGTCATTGCCGTTGGGCTTGCCGCTGGCCGCATTCTGGGCGTTGGCGCGCTTCAGTCCGGGATGGCGCTCGAGCAGGCGGTAGCCGGCTTCGCGCACCAGCGTGATGGTGGTGATCACGGCCCACGATACGTCGCGCTGCTGCGGCGCCTGTTGCGCCAGGCACCACAGGGCCGAGGCCGCACGCGTGGACGACAAGGCACGCACCGCGGTGCGCACCGCATCGGCAAAGGCCTTGTCGGTAAAGTCGGCTTCCTTGCCCAGGCCCACCAGCAGCACGCGCGCGGCGCCCACGCCGGCCACTTCATGCAGCATCAGCTGGGTGCCGCGCTTGCCTTCGAAGTCGCCCTGCTTGACCAGCCGTCCCACCAAGCCCTTGGTGGCCACATCGAGGGCCTTGGCTACGCCGCCGAGGTTCTGGCCTTCGAACAGACCGACCACCAGGCAGTCGGTCTTGGTCGCCAGGAAACCATTTTGGCCGGCTTTGCTCCAATCCAGGGCTTTTGTGCTAAATTCCATCGCGCTTCCTTCCAGGGGCTCGTTAGACACGAAAGCCTCCATTATCCGCGATTTTTACCCCGCGACCTGCCGCCGCTGATACGCCCCGGTCACGTTGACAGCACGCTGTGCCGTCAGCCAGCTGTTCTGCCAGGCACCTCGCACGGCACATCGCCCGCTCCGGCCGGCAGCCCGGAACCGAACCCGCATGATCCTTCAACAAGCCCTGCGACGCGAGCTTGCCTACACCGCCGGGGCGGTGTTCCTGGTGATGCTGACCTTCATGCTCACCTCGCTCGTGATCCGCATCCTGGGGATGGCCGCCAACGGCAAGGCCAGCCCCAACGACGTGCTGATGCTGATCGGACTGGCCACCATCGGCTACCTGTCGATCCTGCTGTCGGCGACGCTGTTCATTTCCACCCTGATCGTGCTGACGCGCTGGTACAAGGATTCGGAAATGGTGGTGTGGTTCTCGGCCGGCATCTCGCTGCGCGACCTGGTCAAGCCGGTACTGCAGTTCGCCGCGCCCTTCATCGTGCTGGCGCTGCTGCTGGGCCTGTTCGCGTGGCCGTGGGCCAACCAGCAGAGCGCGCTGTTCCGCGACCGCTTCGAGCAGCGCGGGGTGATGTCGATGATCGCCGCCGGCCGCTTCATCGAGCCGGCCAAGGCCAACTACGTGCTGTTCATCGAGGGCATCGACGCAGACATGAAGCATGCCCGCAATGTCTTCGTCGCCAATGCCGAAGCCGACAAGATCGGCGTGGCGCTGGCGCACCAGGGCCAGTTCGAGACCATGCCCAACGGCGACCGGCTGGTAGTGATGGAGAACGGCCGGCGCTATTCCGGCACGCCCGGCCATATCGACTACCGCATCGTCGAGTTCGAACGCTATGCGGTCAAGGTGGACAACAAGCCGCCCGAGTCCGAGGCCCAGGTGCCGCCCAAGAGCCGCGACACCATCGACCTGATCCGCAATCCCACCCGCGAGAACCTGGGCGAGCTGGTGTGGCGCATCTCGCTGCCGATCCTGGCCTTCAACTTCGTCATGATCGCGATTCCGCTCGCCTACGTTAACCCGCGCCTGGGCCGCTACACGCCGCTGGTGTTCGCGGTGCTGATCTACCTGACCTACAGCAACCTGATCAACCTGTCGCAGTCCTGGGTGCGCAACGGCTCGATCCCGTTCTGGCTGGCCTGGTGGCCGATCCACCTGGTCGTGTTCCTGGGCGCGCTGCTGCTGTTCCGCTACCGCCAGAACCGCAGCCTGGGAGGCTGGCGCGCCGTGTTCGGGCTGCCCAAGCGCGATGCCGCGACCGCCGCCGGAGGCCCGGCATGAGGATCCTGCGCGTCTACGAACGCTATTTCGGACGGCTGGTCTATGGCGTGTTCGCCTTCATCCTGTTCGCGGTGCTGTCGCTGTTCGTGTTCTTCGACATGCTCAACGAACTGGAAAATGTCAACGCCCAGTACACCTCGCTGGTGGCGCTGTTCCACGTCCTGCTGCAGGCGCCCACGCGGGTGTACGAGGTGCTGCCCATCGCGGTGCTGATCAGTGCGATCTATGTGTTCTCGCAGCTGGCCAGCCAGTCCGAATACACCATCTTCCGCGTCGCCGGCCTGAACACGCGCCAGGCGCTGTTCTCGCTGTTCAAGCTGGCGGTGCCGCTGGCGCTGGTGACCTTTATCTTCGGCGAGTTCATCGGCCCGCGCGCCGAGCAGTACGCGCAGAAGGTCAAACTGGAGGCGATCGGCGCCACGGTGTCGTCGGGCTTCCGCTCAGGGGTCTGGGTCAAGGACCGCGACAAGGATCCCGCCGGCGCTGGCGAGATCACGCGCTTCGTCAACGTCGCGGGGCTGCGGCCGGACCAGACCATCACCGGCATCACCATGTACGAGTTCGACCCCCAGTACCGGCTGCGCGTGATCCGCGTGGCCAAGGAAGGGCGCTACCAGGGCGGCCAGTCGTGGGAGCTGCAGAACGTCAGCGAGACCCGCTTCGTCGAGCTGGCGCCGCAGGCGCAGGGCGCGCAGCCCGCACCCGCCACGCCGGCGCGCGACGCGCTGGCGCCGGACTTCCGCGCCGAGCAGGTCAAGTTCCCGCGCGTGGCCATGCATTCGGAGCTGACCCCGCAGATCCTGTCGGTGCTGCTGGTGACGCCGGAGCGCATGTCGACGCTGGACCTGTTCCGCTATATCCGCCACCTGCGCGACAACAAGCAGGACACGCAGCGCTACGAGATCGCATTCTGGAAGAAGGTGATCTACCCGCTGACGCTGTTCGTGATGGTGGCACTGGCGCTGCCCTTCGCCTACCTGCACGCGCGCGCCGGCGCGGTCGGCGTGAAGGTGTTCGGCGGCATCATGCTGGGGCTGTCGTTCCACCTGTCGAACACGCTGTTCTCGCACGTCGGCCTGCTGCATACCTGGCCGCCGATCATCTCGGCGCTGGTGCCGGGCACGCTCTACCTGATGGTGGCGCTGCTGGCGCTGCGTTGGGTCGACCGGCACTGAGCACGGCCATGGCAGCCCGCGATCGCGCCCTGGTCCTGTTCGCGCACGGCGCGCGCGATGCGCGCTGGCGCGAGCCGTTCGAGCGGCTGCAGCAGAAGCTGATGGCCGCCCTGCCCGGCTGCGCGGTGCGGCTGGCGTTCCTGGAACTGATGTCGCCGCTGCTGGCGGAGGCGCTGGCCGAACTGGCCGCGCAAGGCGTGACCGAGGTCACCGTGGTGCCGGTGTTCTTCGGCCAGGGCGGGCATATCCGGCGCGATTTGCCGGCGCTGATCGACCAGTGCCGGCAGGCCCATCCCGGCTTGCGCATCCATTGCGCGGCCGCGGTGGGGGAGTCGGATGCGGTGCTGGATGCGATTGCGGCGTATTGCATCGCTTCACTGCCTGGGACTGCGCCGCAAGCCTGAAGTCCTGGCGATC